>NZ_BAAHYY010000014.1:0-51296 GCF_054657315.1 Marinitoga arctica
CAATAATTTTATTTATTTTGTGAGTTTTAAAATAAAACTAATTATGATATAATATAATAAAAGCAAAAGGAGGGGAAAACATGTCTATTGAATTAAAAGCTGTTAGTTTTAGGATTGAAGATGAAAGATTCGCAATAGATATCAATCATGTTGATACAGTGATAGAATACCAAAAGACAACAAAAATTCCAGAAGCTTCAGATTTTATTGAAGGTATTGTTAATTTTAGAGATGGTGTATTGCCTATTATTAATTTAAGAGTAAAGTTTAAATATCCGCAATTTGAAGATATTAATAAAGCTAAAATTTTAGTTGTTAAAATTGGAGAAAAGAAGTTTGGGCTTATAGTTGATGAAGTTAAAGAAGTTATAAACGTAAAACAAGAACAATTAGAAGAAGCACCAGATGTAGGAGGTACACAAGCAGAATATATTAGTGGAATTATTAAAATGGATGATGGTATGATTTTTTTAATAGATGTAGAAAAAATATTAAGCGCAAAAGAGAAAATTGAATTAGAAAAAGTTATAAAAAAATAATTTAAGGGAGTCTGATAACAAATATATCAGGCTCTCCGTTTTTATAATATAATGAAAAAAATACCATATTACTATAAACAAAAGGATAAAATGCATCATCAGAAAAATCCAATGATAAGGGATTTTCTTCTTTCGTTTCTAAATTATATAATGTTATTCTATAATAACCATTTTTTAATTTAGAATATGCAACGTAATTTTTAAATCCAAAAGGATCAACTTCATTTAATTCTGAATTTATTATCGGAACTATTTCGTTATCTTTAAACATAGATATATCATTTTGGCCGTTTTTAGGATTAATAATTTGAAATATTATATTATTTTTCAACAATGTAGGTCTAAATTTAAATGTATTTTTTAATGAAGTGATTTTTTCAATTTTTTCATTTTTTATATTATATTTATAAATTTCAGTCCAGCTTTCACCGTTTCTTTCTTCGGCAGAAAAATAAATATAATTATTATAATAATATGGAGTATAAGCATTATAAGAATCATCCGATACTCTTTTTATTTTTTCTTTTTCTGGATCATATATTAATACATCCCATTTTCCATAAAATGAACTTTGAAAAATATAAGATCCATCTTCTGTTATATTTGGAAAATATTCAGAAGAAAATTTTAAAGGTATGTTTATATATTTATTTTTTTCTAAATCATATCCCCAAATATCTCTATTTCCGTCATATCTGTCAGAGATAAATATAAATTTCTTTCTATCAGAAGAAAGGTATGGATATTCATCGATACCATCCCAATACGTTAATTGTAAAAAATTCCATGTTTGACTATTAAAAAGCCTTATAAATGATATTTTTTCAAGAACTTGTGTAGTAAATTTGTTTACCCAATCGCTATTATCCTTAATCTTTTCAGATAAGTCTAATTTTGTTCCATCAAAGGTAGCTAAAATTCTAATACTATTTTTAGAAGAATCTTCAGAAAATTCTAATTTTAAACCAAATTTGAAATTATTATCTAATTTATCATTATTTCTATAAACGTTATAAGAATATAAAAGTTTAGACTCAAATTCATTAACTATATTCTCGACAATCCATGAATTTGAGTTTTCAATTAATAAAATATTTTCTTTTTGAATTTTAATTTGTGAAAAATTCATTATAACAAAAATTAAAAATATAAATATAAACAATTTTTTCATATCTTATCCCAACAATTTTTTTACAATAGCATTTACTCTATTTCCATCAACGCTTCCTTTTAATTCCTTCATAGCTTTTCCCATAACCTGACCAAATTTTGCATTTTCGCCCAATTCTGCTATAATTCTTTTTATTATTTTTTCTAAATCTTCATCAGACATTTCAAGAGGTAAATACTCCTTTAATATATTTAATTCATATTTTTCCTCTTCAACTAGATCAGTTCTTCCTGCAGCTTCATACTGAGAGATTGAATCTTGTCTCATTTTTATTTGTTTTCTAATTAAAGAAATAATTTCATCACCTTTCAATTCTCTTTGTTTTTCTACCTCATTTTTTTTAATTTCCGCTTTTAATAACTTAATTGCATTTAATGCCTTTGTATTTTTTTCTTTCATGTATTTTTTAAGATCATCTGTTAATTTTAGTTTTAATTCCATAAAATCACTCCTTTCATTCTTATTATATCATATGAAAATTAAAGTTTAATGAAAAACAAATAAACTGACTCGAGATGGAGTCAGTTTATTTGTTTAACGCTATTTCGTTCAATAATTTCAGTTGGTAATAATATTTTTCTTTTTACTTTGCTGCCTTTTCCTGTGATTCTATCTATAATTAGTTGAGCAGCTATTTTTCCCATATCGTCTCTAGGTTGTCTTATTGTCGTTAAGGATGGATAAAGGTATTTTGAATATTTATCATCATCAAATCCTAAAATTGAAATATCTTCAGGTATTACATATCCTGATTCATAAATAGCTTTCATACCACCTAAAGCCATTTGGTCATTTGAAAAAAATATAGCTGTAAAATCTTTTTTGTTTCTTATTAGGTATTCTTTAACAGGTTTATAACCTCCATCAAATTCAAAATTTGATTCTAAAATTTTTAAATTTATGTTATATTTTTTTGAGAAATCAAGTACAGCTTTTTTTCTAATTCTAGCTGAGTAAATTTCTTTATCTCCTTGAACAAATAAAATATTTTTATGTCCTTTTTTAAAAAGATATTTTATACCCATATATGAAGAATGATAATTATCAATTCCAACGGTATCTACTTTGATTTCACTTTCCATTCTATCAACAGCCACAACAGGAATAGCCGATTTTACAAGTTTTTCAATATGTGCATCATCATTTTTTGTAGTGCATACAATTACGCCGTCAGCTCTTCTTGAAAAAAATTGTTCTAGTATTTCAATTTCTTTGTTTAATAATTGATATGTAGATGTTACAAAACTATCATAACCATATTTGGTTAATTCTGATGCAATTGCTTCGGAAATTATATTATAATGATTACCCCACAAATTGGGAACTAATATACCCACTAAATAATGCAATTTTCTTTTTTCAATTTGAGGTAGTTGGTAATGATATTCTTTTAAAGCTTTTAAAACTTTATTTCGTGTTTTTTCTGAAACGTTATCATAACCATTTATAACTCTAGATATAGTGGAAATTGAAACTCCGATTTTTTTAGAAATTTCTCTAAGCGATGGCATGACAACCACCTCCATTGTTTTTAATTTATTATTCTAAATTAAAAGGATAAAACATGTAATTTTTTAAATAATCAGGTATTCCTCTATTTTTTATAATATCATTATATACAAAAAAAGCAGGTCTTAAAGTTCTTTTTTTCGTTTTAAAATCTATATGTATTAAACCAAAGCGTTTAGAAAAACCTTTTGGCCATTCATAATTATCAATAATTGACCAATACATATATCCTTTAACATTTGCTCCTAAGTTTATAGCTTCATTGATTTTCATTAAATGTGAAACAATAAAATACGGTTGTATGTCTCCATTGCTTGCTACACCATTTTCAGTTATAATCATGAGTGGATTATTATAACGTTCTTTGATTTCCAGTATAATTTTTTTAATACCTTCAGGGTAAACTTCCCATTCCATATCTGTAACAGGTTTTCCTGACTTGGAAATTTTACCATTGCATGAATACCCATATCCTTCAACAACTGTCCATGTATTATCAATTTCTTTTACAACTGTCCTAGTATAATAATTTATACCAATGAAATCAAATTTTTCTTTCATATCTTCTCTGAATTTTACTTTACCATTTAAATCAAAATCGATTTCTCCTTTTATAACCATATCTGTAAAGTGATAATTGTTAAAAAACTTAGCTTTTTCTACAATACTTTCATCTTCTTGCCGCTCTGGATCAACCCATGTGAACGAATATATAAATCCTATAGGTTTATCGGTAAATTTTTTCATTATATCATAAGCTCTACAATGTGCTTCAGCTTGTTTTTTTTGAGCTAATTTATAATATTTTTCGTTAATTATTGACGGAGGGAATCCAGATAATGGTTGCAGATATCCTAACGATGATACTATTTGTGGCTCATTCATAGTTGACCAATAGTCTACTAAATTATTTAATTCATATGCTAAGAAAGCTGCATATTTAGAAAACTCAATTATAGTATTTTTATCTATCCAACCCCAAGGTCCTTTGTGATATATATTTACATTTATAGGATCATGAATCCAAAGAGGTAATGAAAAATGATTTAGATCAATCATAACCCTAATACCTTTTTCTTTTAAGTCGGAAATAATATTTTTATAATGATTAAGGGCATTAATGTTAGCTATTTTTTTAAGTTCTTTAATAGTATTTAAAGATATATCTATATTTATTATATCCCCATTTTTTTCTAAATAATCGACATTAACATTAAAAGTAGAAGATGGGAAAATTCTAGACCATTCAATTCCAATTCTTACTATATCCAATCCTAGTTTTTTCATATATTCATTATCTGTTCTATATAATTCCCAATAATTTGATCCGTTTTCTGGGAAATCTCCGCTTACCAAACCAGCATTTAAAATTCTTTTATCATGGGTCCATTTAAACCAATCAGTATTGCTGTCAATATTTTTTCCCCCCATTTCAAATTGGAAGCCAGACATAGAAATTCCAAATAGAAAATCTTTATTAAATCTGATCATTTTATTCCTCCTCTAATAAAAAGTTTTTATACCATATAGCACTATCTTTTAAATATCTTTTTTGTGTAATATAATCAATATATACTATACCGAATCTTTTTGAATACCCAAATGACCATTCAAAATTATCCATTAAAGACCATACAAAATATCCTCTTAAATCTACGCCATCGTTTATAGCTTCTAAAGCTTTTTCAAAATGATCATTTAAATATTTTATTCTATATTTATCATTAACACGTCCATTTTTTAATTTATCAGGGCCAGCCATGCCATTTTCTGTTACATATAAAGGCAATTTATATTTTTCATTAAACTTAATTAACATATCATATAAACCTTGAGGATATATTTCCCAACCCATATCTGTTTTTTCGAGAGTTCCTTCAACGTGTTTAAATTTCAAAGGATGATTTTCATCATAAGCTATTAAATTTCTTGAATAATAATTTACACCTAGAAAATCTATTTTTTGAGAAATTATATCGAAATCATTCTCTGGAATATTGATATTCATATTTTTTAAAGCAATAACAGCCTCTTCTGGATATTTGCCAAAAATAATAGGATCATGATACCATCCATTAATAAATTGATCAACCAATTTTGATGCATTTATATCTTTTGGGTTATTGGTAGCTGATTCTACTTTAGAAACAACATTTGTAATACCTATTTTACCATTTTTTATTAAATCTCTAAATGCAATAACCGCTTTACCATGAGATCTTAGCAGATTATGTGCTACATAAAATGATTCTTGGAAACTTTTATGTCCTGGAGCATGTTCCCCTGTAAAGTATCCCAAAAAAGCTGAGCACCATGGTTCATTTAAAGTGATCCAATTTTTAACTCTATCCCCTAATTTCATAAACATAAGTGAGGCATAATCTTGGAAATAATTAGCAATATCAGGATTTAACCATCCATTTTTTTCTTTATATAAATAGAGAGGTAAATCCCAATGATACAATGTAATAAATGGGGTAATTCTATTTTCTAAAAGTTTATCTACTAATTTTTGATAAAAATCAATTCCTTTTTTATTAGGTTTAATACCATCTTCCATAACTCTTGGCCAGGATATAGAAAATCTATATGCATTTATTCCTAAATTTTTCATTATCTCAATATCTTCTTCATATCTATTATAATGATCGCAAGCAATATCCCCATTATCATTATTTAATACTTTTCCGGGAGTGTGTGAAAAATCATCCCATATTGATAAACTTCTATCGTTTTTTCCACCTTCTATTTGATAAGCAGCTGTGGCAACACCAAATAAGAAATTTTTAGGAAAATCTTTTCTTTTCATATTATTCCCTCACTTTCACAAAATGATTTTTTTCTACCTCAATGTACTCTTTTTTACTGTTTTTATTCTGAAAATAATATTTTTTTACTTCTATTTCAACTGTTTCAGGTACAAAATTATCTTCTTTTGACCATTTTTCATCAATTTTTGGAATAGAATTTAAAAGCATTTTTGTATATGGATGTTGAGGATTATTATAAACTTTTTCTGTATCTCCCTTTTCAACAATATTTCCCTTATACATTATTAACGTTTTATCGCTTAAGTAATAACCCAAAGATAAATCATGTGTAATAAAAACTATTGACATTTTCGTTTCCTTTCTAATATCTGATAGTAAGTTTAAAACATCAATTCTTGTTGATGCATCTAACATACTTATCAATTCATCTGCAACTAATATTTTTACTTTCATTAATAATGCTCTTGCTATAAGTAATCTTTGTAATTGACCGCCACTTAATTGATGAGGGTATTTACCTAAAATGTTTTTGGGATTCATTCCAACTTGAAAAATAACTTTTTCTATTTTTTCAATTCTGTTTTTTTCATTTGGGAAAAATTCATTAAATATAATATTAAAAACTCTATCAACTTTAAATAATGTATTAAAAGAAGAAAACGGATCTTGAAATATAGATTGAACATTTTTATAATATTCTTTATTATTTTTCAATTCCCAAATGTTTTGTCCTTCTAAAAAAATATTTCCGTCTGTTGGTTTTATCAATTTTAAAATCATTTTTCCAACTGTGGTTTTTCCACTGCCGCTTTCCCCAATTAAAGAGATAATTTCACCTTTTTTTATATCAAAAGAAACATTATTTACAGCTTTAAACTTCTTTTTACCAAAAAAGTCTGTATCAAATTCTTTTGTTATATTTTTTAATGACATATATATATTACTCATTTTCATCACCTACATTCCAACAAGATACAATATGTCCATTATTATAATTTTTAATAGGCGGATTTGATAAACATTTTTCATTAGCAATAGGACATCTAAATCTAAACCTACAACCATCTTCAATATTTAAAAGGTTTGGTGGTGCTCCATTAATACTTTTTAATTTTTTTTCTGTGATTCTAACATCTTTTTTGGGGATAGAGTTTATAAGAGCTTTTGTATAAGGATGTTTTGGGTTATTTAATATATCTTCAGTTTTACCTATTTCAGCAATTTTTCCAGCGTACATAACCATTATTCTATCAGCAATTTGGTTTAGTACACCAATATCATGAGTTATAAACATCATTGATTTTATAATTCTCATATCTCTAAATTTCAAAAGTGTATCGCAAACGAATCTTTGAGAACTAACGTCTAATGCGGATGTTACTTCATCAGCTATTAGTAAATCCGGATCTAGCAAAGTGGAAATTACCATAATAACTCTTTGTTTCATTCCACCAGATAATTCTACAGAAAATTTTTCAATAACATTTGGATCTAAATTAACTAATTCCATTCTTTTTTTTACTTTATTAAAAAATTTATCATTAGGTGTAATACCATGTTCTTTCACTAAATCTGATATAAAGGTTTTAATTTTTTTAGTGGGACTAAAAGCATCCATAGCATATTGGGGTATTATTGAGATGTTTTTATATCTTATATTATTCATTTGCTTTTTTGATAAATTCATTATATTAGTGCCATTTAGATTAGCCTCTCCAGAAATATAATTCATAGGTGGTTTTCGTAAAATTAAACTATTACCTAATGTACTTTTTCCACAACCAGATTCACCAGCAATACCTAAAATTTCACCCTCATATATAGAAAAACTTATATCATCTAAAGATTTTACAAAACCTTTTAAGGTTCTATAATATATTTTTAGATTTTTTACGCTTAAAATTTCATTCATCATATCACATCTCCCGTAACTTAGGGTTGAATACTTCGTCTAAGCCAGTATTAATAAAATATAGTGAAGTTACTAAAAGAGTTATTAATAATCCAGGAATAATTGCCCACCACCACATTCCTAGTTGAACAGCATTCCAATCTCTTGCTATTTGCATAATTAGTCCTAATGAAATTCCTTTTGTTGGGCCAAGTCCAATAAAATCTAAAGTTACAGCTGATAATACAGCGCCACCAAATTGTAGTATATAAACCATAAAAATATAGGAAAACATATTAGAAGCAATATCTTCTATTATAATTTTTTTTGTTGGTAAAGAGGAAATTCTCGAAAGATTTACAAATTCTTTGTTTTTTATTGACATTGTTAAAGATCTAACTGCTCTTGCACTCCAAGGCCAATTAGTTAATCCAATTATAATACTTTCAAAAACCATACCTCTAAAAGATAAATATGCAGAGATAATTATCAATACAGCTAAAGTAGGAATAACTAACATTATATTTGTTATCATCATTAAACCTTCATCTATCCATTTTCCTTTGTATCCTGATAAAAAACCGATGAATAATCCTATTAAAGTAGCTAATGTTCCACCAAAAAAACCCACAAAATAAGAACTTCTTAAACCATAAACAATTTGAGTAAAAAGATCTTGACCAAAAATATTTGTTCCCAACCAAAAATCTTTATTTGGTGGCATATAACCTGGTCCTGCATATTCTAAAGGATTATATTTTGAAAAATAAGGACCTATTATACCTAGTAGAAGAAGTATAAGAAACATTGTAATTCCAAATACCACTTTTTTATTTCGTAGAGAGAAATATAAAAATTCATTATTTTTTATATTAAACTTCATGTCAAACACCCTCCGTATAAGAAAATCTTATTCTTGGATCAACAAAAACATATATAATATCTACAATGAAATTTCCTAACAAAACCATTATTACAATAACAAGAAATATTCCTTGAATTAAGAAATAATCTTGATTTTGTATAGCTTGAAGTAATAAAAAACCTAAACCTGGATATGAAAATACGCTTTGCGTAGTTAATGATCCCAAAATAATTGTACCTAATTGTAAAGCTAATCCTGTTATTTGTGGTAAAATAGCATTTCTATAAGCATATTTTCTTATTAATTTATCAGAAGCACCCAATGCCTCCATATATTTAGAATAATTAGATCCCATTTCATAAATTATCATATTCCTCATACCAATTGCCCATCCGCCGAGCATTACAAGAAACAAAGAAATAAAGGGTAAAGCTAAATGATATAAAAAATCTAAAATAAATGTTATGGAAAACGAAGGTGTCATCGTATAACTATATGCACCTGAAAGAGGGAAAATAGGTATCACAAAACCTAGAAACCATGCCATTAGCATGGCCATCCAAAAATATGGAGAAGAAGTTAAGAAAAAGAAAACAGGAATAATGGAATTGTCTGTTTTTTTGTTTATGGCCGCTAAAGCACCTAATTTATTTCCCACAAGCCAACTTAATAATATAGCTGGTACAAGCAATACAATATCATATATTATTGATCCTTTAATAATATCAACAACTTTTTTTGGGTATAAAAAAACGCTTACTCCTAGATCACCTTTGAATAGAGAAATCCAAAAATTTATATATTGTTTCCATAAAGGCTGATCTAATCCAAAAGCTTGAATGAAATAAGTATTTAATTTTTCTGTTGTTTCAGGAAGACCTGCAAATCTTGATAATAATAAAGAAACAGGATTTCCAGGCATAAATCTTGGAATAGCCCAGTCTATAGAAACTGCTACAAAGAAGGTTATTAAATAAATTAAAATTTTCTTTCTTAAATATTTACCCATATCAAACCTCCTGTTTAATTATAAGCTCCAACTCATTTGAGTTGGAGCTGAAATTTATTTAACTGGTTTTAAATTTAATAGCATCATGTTTCCACCAATCTGCCATCTTCCTCCCCATAAAGCAGGCCATGCATAAGGATTATTTTCATCAGGGTAATTTGTCCAGTATCTTTCACTTGCTTGAAACCACATTCCATTATACCAAAGCGGTATAACAGGCATTTCTTCTAAAAATATTCTTTCAATTTTTGAAGCTATATCTTTTGCTTTTGTTTCGTCTTTAGTTTTGTTAAATTCGTTAACTAAATCAAATAATTCTTGATTTTTATATCTTCCCCAATTTCCACCATATTCTTTCTCATTATTTACTTGTGTTGATTCAAATAACCAATTAAAATATGTCCAAGGTGTTGAAGATACATTGCTATTAAAATTATTTATCAACATATCAAAATTAGCTGAATACATATCTTCTGAATATTTTCCGTAATCTGGGAATTTAGGTTCTGCTTTAATTCCGACTTTTTCTAAATCAGCTGATATGATTTTAATAGATTCCATCCAATCAGTCCAACCAAAAGGTACAATAATAGTTAAATCATTTTTTTTACCATCAGGACCTTCTCTATAACCATCGTTGTCAATGTCTTTATAACCTGCTTCATCTAAAATTTTGTTTGCCATAGCAGGACTATAGCTAAAGCCATATTTTTTAACTAAATCTTCATCATAATATTTCGTCCATGAATTAATTGGTAAAAATCCTAAAGAATTTGCTGGTTCTACTTGAAATTCAAAAACTCTTCTAATAATTGGAGATACATTAATAGAGTAAGCTACTGCTTTTCTGAAATTTGGATCATTCATAGGTTTTTTTGTTGTGTTTAAAAAGAGAAGAGCGGTGTTATCAGATAACATATAAGGGGCTTTTTCAAACCATGTTTTTATACCATAAATATTTTTTACAGACGGGACACCAGGTAAGAAGAAATTACTTACATCTAATTCACCTTTCATAAGCATTCCTAAAGCAACATTATTAGAAAATATTTTTAATTCGATTAAATATTTTGGTGCTGGTAAACCAAATATATCTTTTCCCCACCAATTATCATTTCTTTTAAAAATCATTCTATCATCCGTTTTATCATAGGCTAAATACATTCCAGAGCCAATTGGATTTTCGTTAGCTAAGGATACAACGTCATTTATAGGATATTTACTCCAAATATGTTTTGGTATAATTGATATCTGATATAATTGGAAATCCCATTCATGATATCTAGGATCAGAAAATTCAAAAACCAATTCATTATTACTAATTTTTTTTATTTTATCCATCCAATTCCATAAAGATGAATAGGTAATGCCAGTATTCATTTTTGCAATTTCAAAAGTAAAAATAACATCATCTGCAGTTAATGGTTTTCCATCGGTCCAAGTTAAATTTTCTCTTAATTTTAAATAATAATGATTATCATCTTTCCAATAACCTTTTTCAGCCAACCATGGAATAAACTCATTATTTAATGGATCATAAGCAAATAATGTTTCATAAACACCACCAACTGTTCCAGGAACAGCAGCCCATGGTGTTAAAGGATTCCAGTTTGAAGGAGCATTCCATAGCCCACCCCCAAAAAAGAATGATTCCTCACGTTTAAAAGTTTCACTAAACAAAGAGATTGATAAAATAACCAAAACAAAAATAATAAAATACTTTTTCCAAAAAGATTTCATAATTCACCCTCCTCTTTAAAATTTTCGGTAATAAAATATTATCATGAAAACTGTTTCATGAAAAATAACCAAAGTGTTCCAGTTTTTGTTTCAAAAGGAAATATTCATCATTAACGATAAAAATCTTTTCTTTTTTTATAATGTTAATAAGATAAAAACAACTTATTTACAATAACTTATATTTTAATTTTCTTATTGACAAAAAAATAAAAAAATGCTATAATCTAAAAGAAAAAAATGACCAATGGTCAATAAAGGGGTTTTTTATGTCTAATGAAGAGCATAATAAAGAAAAAGTTCTAAAAAAGAAAATGAAAATAAAGAATGTTGCAAAAAAAATATTTTTTGAAAAAGGGTATGAAAATACATCAATGAATGAGATTGCCAAAAAATCTAAAGTGGCAAAAGGTACTCTTTACTTATATTTTTCCAGTAAAAAGGATTTGTTTTTTTCTTTAGTATTAGATGGTCTTAATATTTTAGAAAATTTAATAAAAGCTAATATAAAATATTCAAAAACCGGATTGGATAAAGTTTTGGATATGGGAAGAGTGTATATTAAATTTTATAGAGAATATCCAGAATATTATAGTTTCATTATCAAATATGAAACAGAAAAAGCTGATTTAGATGCTGAAGAACCCACTGTTATAAATTCTTATGAAAAGAGTGAAAAAATATTTGATATTTTAAAATTATTAATTTTAAAGGGAATTAATGATGGTTCTATTAGAAATGATATGGATATAGACAAAATGGCAATGTTATTGTGGCTACAAACTATTGGTGTTGTTCAGCAATTTGAGCTAAGAAAAAAATTATATGAAAATTGGGATGAGGATTTTCCTGCCTCAGAAATTTTAGATTTTTATATTGAATTTATGGAAAAAAGTTTGAAAAATCAATAAAATCAATAAATTTTTTCAAACTTTATTTTTTTAACTATTAATGACCGATGGTCATTTTTTTAAAATAGTGAGGTGATAGGTATTTTTAAAAAATTAAAGATAGGAAATTTAATTGCTAAATATCCAATTGTTCAAGGAGGTATGGCAGTTGGTATTTCATTAGACGGATTAGCTTCTGCTGTAGCTAATAGCGGAGGAATAGGCGTTATTGGAACAGCAGGGATAGGTTTTTTCTCAAATATAAAAAATTATAAAACAGCTAGTATTGAAAGTCTTAGACAATATATAAGAAGCGCTAGAAAAAAAACAAAAGGTATAATTGGTGTAAACATAATGGTGGCTCTTACTAATTATGCAGATATGGTTAAAACAGCTATTGATGAAGGTATAGATATAATTTTTTCAGGAGCGGGGTTACCATTAAATTTACCTTCTTTTATTACTGAAAATAGTAAGACAAAACTAGTTCCTATTATTTCATCACTTAAAGCTGCTCAAATAATAGTAAAAAGATGGTTTACAAAATATAATTATATACCTGATGCTTTTGTATTAGAAGGACCATTAGCTGGAGGGCATTTAGGTTATAAAAAAGATGAAATTTATTCAACAAATAGAAAATTAGAAATCAATATTCCTATAATAAAAGAATATTTATTAGAAGTAGAAAATAAATATGGAAAAAAAATCCAACTTATAGCTGGTGGTGGATTATATTCAAAAAACGATGTAAATAAAATGTTAGAACTTGGAGCAGATGGAGTTCAATTAGGTACAAGATTTATAGCTACGGAAGAGTGTGACGCTGATATAAATTTTAAAAATGCAATTATTAATGCTAGAGATAAGGATATTACTATAATAAAAAGTCCTGTAGGTTTACCAGGAAGAGCAATAAAAAATAAATTTATAGAATCAGTAGAAAAAGGTGAAAAAAAGCCATTCGAATGTAAATATCATTGTATTAAAACTTGTGATTTTAAGAATGCACCTTATTGTATAGCAAAAGCATTATATAGTGCAGCTATTGGTGATATAGAAAATGGATTTGTATTTTGTGGAGGAGCAGTATCTAAGATAAATAAAATTCAAAAAGTAGAAGATATAATAAAAGAATTATTTGAAAACTAAGCTAAGGAGGTATTTATATGGAGAAAAAAGAATTATTTGAAAAAGTGGTAGAAATCATGTCTGAAAGCTTAAGTGTGGAAAAAGAAAAAATTACTGAAAATGCTAGTTTGACAGATGATTTAGATTTAGATTCATTGGAATTAGTGGATTTAACAATGGACTTTGAGAATGAATTAGGAATATCAATCGATGATTCTGAGTTAGAAAAAATCAAAACAGTTGGTGATATTGTAGAAGTGTTATCCAGCAAGAAATAACACACCTATTTATACCCTCTTTTTGGAATAGGAAGAACGCTTCTGCGTTCTTCCTATTGTGCTTTATATATATTAAAAAATTCTTCTTCAGTTAAAATTTTAATATTAAACTTTTTTGCTTTTTCTAATTTACTACCTGGATTTTTCCCAACAACTAGTAAATCAAGTTTTTTTGTTACAGAATCTTTAAAAGTTCCGCCGTTATTTTCAATAAATTCTTTAAACTGTCCTCTAGTCATTTTTTCAAGTTCTCCTGTAACGCATATAAGCATATTTTTAAATATACCATCTTTTTCATTAGAATGATAAGTTAAAGCAATACCTAGTTCTTTTAGTTCATTTATGATTTTTTTAACCTTTTCATTTTTAAAAAAATCATAAATTTGTTGGGCAATATCAGAGCCAATACCATCAATTGCAATCAATTCATCATATTCAGCATTTATCAAACTATTTATATTTTTAAATTTTTTTGCTAAATCTTTTGCTATCTTTTTACCAACATTAGGAATACCTAAAGCGTATAATACTTTATCCAATCCTCGTTTTTTAGAGTTTTCTATTTGTTGTAATATTTTACTTATCATTTTTGGTCCAATACCGTGACCAAGAGATGCAAGTTTGAAATGGTCTAGTTTGTATAAATCAGATATCTTTTCTATTAATCTTGCTTCTACAATTCTATCGATTAGTTTTGGTCCTAACCCTTGTATATTCATAGCATCTCTTGACACCCAAACTTCTAAATTTCTTTTTAATTTTGCTTTACATAATGGATTTAAACATCTAATTGCAACTTCATTAGGGTTAAGTTTTCCAACTTTTCCACCACAAACAGGACATATGTCAGGTTCTTTTATTATTATTTCTTTACCATTTCTCTTTTCAAATAATACAGTAACTACTTGAGGAATAATTCCTCCAGCTTTTTCTATTTTTACATAATCATTGATTCTAATATCTCTTTCTTTAACATATTCAAAATTATGCAAGCTAGCTCTCTGAACAGTAGAACCTTCTAAGAATACAGGCTCAAAAACTGCCACAGGAGTAATTATACCAGTACTTCCAACTTGTAATATAATATCCTTAATTTTTGTAATTGCTTGTTCAGCGGGAAACTTAAAAGCAATAGCCCATCTTGGAGAACGAGCAGTATTACCTAATCTTAATTGTTCTTCAAATGAATTTACCTTTATTACAGTTCCATCAATATCATAATCTAACTCTTTTTTATGCTCTATCCAATATTTCCAATATTCTATTACTTCGTTAATATTTTGAGCTAGTTTTGTATGAGTATTTATTTTAAATCCAAGTTTTCTTAAATATTCCAAGGCATCGTTCTGAGTTTTTAAATTATAATTTTCAGGATGAAGTATATAATACATAAAAGAATCCAAATGTCTTTTTGAAACTTCTCTTGTATCAAGAGATTTTATAGTACCTGCAGTAGCATTTCTTGGATTTGCGAATACTGGTAAACCATCTTCTTCCCTATTTTTATTAATTCTAAGGAATTCTTTTTTAGGCATGAATATTTCTCCACGAACTTCAATATCAATGTTTTCATTTAATCTTAAAGGAATACTTCTAATAGTTTTTACATTTTCTGTTACATCATCTCCTGTAATACCGTTTCCTCTGGTAATAGCTTGAGATAGTATCCCGTTTTTATATCTTAAAGAAATAGAAATACCATCAATTTTCAATTCACAATTATATTTAATATTTTCTTTATTTAAAATTTTTTTAATTCTTTCATGAAATTCTAAAATATCTTGTTCGTTATATGTATTGTCTAAGCTTAGCATTGGAATTGTATGTTCAACGGTCTTGAATTCAGAAATAATATATCCTCCAACTCTATAGCTTGGAGAATCAGGCGTTTTTAATTCTGGATATTTTTTTTCTAACTTTATAAGTTTATTAAATAATTTATCATAATCAGCATCTGATATTAAAGGATTATTTAATACATAATAATAATAATTATATTTTTCAATAGATTTTTTTAACTCTTCATATTCTTTTTTTATATTTTCTGGAACCATGGTTTCCTCCTATTTACTAATTTTCTTCTATAATATTTACGCTTTTAGTTTTTTTAATAACACTTCAAAGTACATATTTAATTATACCTCTTCAATTATAGAAATAGAAACAGCATAATTTTTTTCATGAGATATAGAAATATGAATGATGTAATTCCCAAATCTATTCTTTAAATAATCCAAAGAATTTTTATCCAAATAGGGTTTTCCTTTTTCATCATTAAGAATACTTATTTTTTTATATGGAATAAATTTTCCGAAAGCTTTAATTAAAGCCTCTTTCACTGAAAATCTTCCAGCTATAAATTCTTTTTTTCTATTTTCTCCATTGAATTTATTTAATAATTCTACTTCTTTTTCACTTAAAATTTTTCTTTCTATACCTGATGAAATTCTTTTTATTTCAACAATATCAATTCCAATACCTTTAATCATTCAAACTCCATCCTTATTATATCGCCATTATTTATCTTTTCATTAAAACTATAAATTTCCTTTTCATTTATATATATCCTATATTTGGTAAAATTTGATATATCAAAATCAATGTGTAAAAATAAATCTAATAATCTGATATCTTTTTCAACCTTTTCAACTTTTAAATGCATATCATTATATACTTTACTATTTATATCAATTTTATTATTTTTATCCTTTATAACTATTTCTTCAACTGGAATAGTAATATTTTCTCCATTTAAAGATACTGTAATAAATTTTTCTGGTTTTAATTGGATAAAGTCTTTTATTATTGGGGTTTCTAAAATTTTAGTATTTAAAATATCTCCATCGTGAAGTTCATCGTAGTCATTTAATATTTCCCCATCTCTAATGAGAATTTTTCCCACAGGAATTTCGTAAAAATTGTTATTAATTGAAAATTTTACAATAGTATTTTCTAATTTAATGTTTTTTACAAAAGGATTTTTAGTATATATTTTATCTCCATCTTGTAATTCTTCATTTAAAGTAGATTCTAAATCATTTTTTATAATTCTGGGGTAAATTTTATACAATTTGCCATCAATAAAAATATTATAAGGTTTAATTAGTTCTTTAAGATATACTTTTTTAATTTTTCCATCTTCAGGAGAACCAACTTCTATAATATCTCCAGGTTTTATTGGAGAATTTAATTTTGATTTTATTCCATTAATTTTAATTAAAGCTTCTTTCCCTTTTTCACCAGGAATAAATTTTAATTCGTCATTTAATTCATAAGATAATGCTGGAGCAGGTTTTCCAACCAGATCATTTATTGAAAAACCAGCTTGTAATAATACTTGAAGAACAGAAATATTTCCACCAACTAACATCATATTTATTGGTGTATCATTAACTAAAACACGTGCGAAAACATTTCCTTCATTTTTATGTGCAACATAAGCTATTCCAATAGGCGTAATAAATTCGCTACCTTCAATAGTCAAATTTTTGCTTTCAAATTTAACATAATCAACATTTTTAATATCTTTTAAAGTAATTCGATTTCTGGAAAGTTTTAATTTTAAAGATAATTTATCTATGAAATTAGGAACCTTCCCTCCTCCGCCAACAACCATAACAGCTATTGGAGGTTTTCCATTTAATTCAATTATTTTTTCAGCTATTTTTTTAGTTATTTCGTCAATTATAGGATCGATTATTTTTAATATTTCTTCTTTTGTTATTTCGTGTTCAAAATCCAGGATATCTTTATATTTCAAAATATCAGTATTTTCATTATTAAGACTTCTTTTTAAACGTTCTGCTGTTTTAAAATCTACTAATAATTCTTTTGAAATAGCTTCAGAAATTTCATCGCCAGCCATCGGAACCATACCATAACCTATAATAGTACCGTCTTTTGAAATAGCGATATCGCTTGTACCAGCTCCTACATCAACCATAGCTATATTTAATGTTCTTAAATCTTCTGGAACTATTAAATTCATTGCTGCAATTGGTTCTAAAGTGATGTGAACTGGTTCTAGGTTATTTAATTCTAAAACAGCTAGCATAGCATCTACAACATTTTTTGGTAAAAAAGCAGCAATAACTTTCACTTTAGCAATATTACCTTTTTGACCTTCAAGTTTTTTTATCCATTCTCCATCTATTTCATAATAAAGTACGGAATATCCTACACAATAAAAATTTTTGTTTATGTCTAAGTTTTCTACAGCATTTTTAACTGCTTCTAATTCGAGCTCTTTAACTATATTTTGATCAATATAGTTATATTCTGATACATTTTTTTCATATTCACCAATAGTCGTTTCTAAAAATCTACCAGCTAAAGCAACAGCAACATTTTTAATGTTACTATTTCTTTCTTTTAATTGTTCAATTACTTTGTTAACTCCTTTTGAGACTTTAGTGACATCATGAATTTGACCATCAAGCATAGCTCTATCTTCATGTTCTTTTATTGCAATGTCTTTTATTATTATTTCAGAATTTTCATTCATTTCAGAAATTACACCTACAATAAATCTTGTACCTATATCTAATGAAAACATGTTACACCTCCACAAAGGTAACACCTGTTCCCCCTTCTTTATCATTCCCCAATCTAAATGATTTTATTCTCTTATTTTTTCTTAAATAATTCCAAATACCTAAAGCTAATTTTCCAGTACCCTTTCCGTGAATTATGTATCCACTATTAAGATTAGAGGCTAATAAATCAGAAATAAATTTATCTATTTCTGGCAAAGCCTCATCTACAGTTAGCCCTCGAATATCTATTTCATTTTTAATATTTTTTATTATAGGTATACTGTGATTTTTAATATTACTTTTTTTCTTTTTTTCTTTTTTAAAATTTATATCATTTATTGAAACACTTAATTCAAATGGTTTATCAATAAATTTTACTAAAATATTATCCTCTTTTATTTTTACTATTTTTGCCTTTTCACCAGAAATATTGACAATATCTCCAACTGATAAATTTTGTTTTATATTTTTACTTTTTTTAATTTTTATATTATCAATTTCGTATTTTTTATTTTCAACTTTTTTGCTTAAATTTCTAATTTTATTAATATCTTTTTCATTTTTTAATATGTTGATATAATGATCAATTTCTTTTTTTAAATCTTTTAAATATTCTTTATATTTTTTTATTTCGCTATCTAAATGATCAATTTCCTTTTTTTTGAGTTTTTCTAATTTTTCTTCTAAATCTTGTTTTAGCAATACAACCTCTTTATGTTTGATTCTGTGTTTTTCTTTTTCTTTTTCTAAATCTTCATAAATTTGAGTAAGATTTTGAATTATTTTTTCATCAAAAATTTGTTCTTTGCTTAAAAAATTATTTGCGCTAATAAGAACATCTTCTGGAAGGGATAGTTTTTCAGCAATATCTATAGCATGGGATGCTCCAGGAACACCTATCAATAATCTATAAGTAGGTGAAAGAGATTCTTTATCAAATCCCATAGAGGCAGAAAGTAAATAATTATTTTCAATAGAAAAAGCTTTCACTGCAGATAAATGAGATGTAACGAAAAATTTTGTCTTTAATTTTATTAGTTTTTCTATAATTGCTAAAGCTAATGCAGAACCTTCTATAGGATCAGTCCCAGTCCCTAATTCATCAATTAAAATTAAAGATTTTTCATTGGTATTATCAAGAATTTCCTTAATATTTTTTAAATGAGCAGAAAAAGTACTTAATGTTTGTTCAATACTTTGTTCATCTCCGATATCAGTATATACTTTTTCAAAAAAAGGTATTTTCGCATTATGTGCAGGAATAGGAAATGCTGAATGAGAAAAAATTACACTCAATCCAACAGACTTTAAAGCGACGGTCTTTCCGCCAGTATTAGGACCAGTGATTATCATTCCATATTTATTTTCAGGGAGTTTTAATGTTACTGATACGACTTTATCTTTTTCTATTAATGGATGTCTAACTCCATCTAAATATAGATTTTTATCTTTTAAAGAAGGTATAGAAAATACGTAATTATTTTCTTTTGCGTATCTATTTTTAGCATTTAAACCATCAATATATTCTATAATTTTGATAGTTTTTTTTATATTGTATAAATTTTTACTTGATTCAAGAAATATTTTTCCTAATATTCTTGAAATTTCAGCTTTTTCTGAAGCAATAAGATCGGATAATTCAGAATTTAATTTTCCTGTTTCATAAGGTTCGATATAAACTGAAACACCTGTATCTGAATAAGAAATAATAGTACCATTTATTTTATTTTTATGTTCAGAACGCACTACTATACAGTATCTATTGTTTTTTAAAGTAGGTTGTTCTAAAGAAACATATCTATGATATTTTGAAATAATTCTTTTCAATGAAGAATTTAAATTTTTTTTAATAGTTTCAATTTTTCTTCTTATTTGTCGTAGTATATCACTAGCAGAGTCCTTTATATTTCCATCTTTATCTATAGATTTTTCAATTAAATTAATGAGATTAGAAGTATCTGGTATAGAGTAAATAGTTTTTTCTAAATTTGGATAATTTTTTAATAATGGAGAATATTCAGTAAAAAAATTACTAACCTGAGATAAAAAATCAGAAATTTTTTTGTATTCAATGGGAGATAAATATACGTTATTATTAATTTTATTTATTTCATTATATATAATAGGAATACCCCTTAAATCAAAATTCCCATTTTTTATAACAAAGTCGATATATTCTTCTAAAATTGTATACTCTTTTTTTAAAATATCATAATCTGTAATATAATTAAAATTATTTATTATATATCTTTTCCCATATTCTGAATAAGCATATTTTGTAATAAGATTTAATATTTTATAAATTTCTAAATTTTTATATGTTTTTTGATTCATTAATTAAAAAAGCACCTCCACACCAATCGAGAAAGGAAAATAATTTATCGTAACCATTTTATTATCAGTTGTATAATATCTTGATTCATATCCAGCAAAACCATAAACATTTAAGGAATAAATTTTATAAGATATGCCTAAATTAATATTTATTGATGAGGATAAAGATTGAAATTGATCTTCAGTATGAATTCCACCTAAAGCCATAACATTAAATTTAGTGTTAAATAAAAAATCAGTATTATATAAAGTTATAATACCTAATTCGTAACCAGTATTTTCAATAATAGCATTTAAATCTTTTAATTGAGTTTGAGTAATATTATCATAAACAGTATATCCAAAATAAGGTCCAAATAACATTTCTGGAGAATCTTCTGCGGGATACATAATAGCAATTTTTAATGAATAATAATCATAATCCTTAAAAGAACTATCCCAATCTTGAATATCTAATGATGTAGAAGAAGAGGTAACTCCGTACATTCCAAAAGTCATTAGATTAAAAGATAAACCAATAGATGTTAAAATAACAAAAAATAAAGTTATAAAAAGTTTTTTCATTTATCTATCTCTCCTTTCTTTTATCTAACCTTGTCCTTAGATAAAATTATATTTCTTAAATTTTTCGGATTTAATATATACTCTTCTAATAAATCTTTTCTAGAACCTTGGGGAACAAAGTCGTCCTTTATTCCAAAGGCATAGAATTCACATTTAATTTTATTATTTATGATATATGATTTGATTTCTTCGTTAAAACCACCTTTTAAAGAATTTTCCTCTATTGTAATAATTTTCATATTGTTTTTAATATATAAATCAAGTATATGATTATCAAAATTTTTAATATTTCTTACGCCAATAATAGTAGCATTTAAATCTTTCCATAATTCTTTATATTCCTCGACTAACTGGCCTACTACAAAAATAATATTTTTAGAATTAGATTTTTTAATTGTTTTCCAAGATTTATCAACTATGTTTAAATTAGATAATATAACATCTATATTTATGGGTTCTCCGCCACGTGGAAATCTAATAAAAGTTGGTTTTTCTAATCCTTTTTCAAAAGAAGTGAAAATCATATTTGCTAAATCTTGTGCATTCAAAGGAGTTAAAATTTCAACTCCAGGAATTAGTCTTAAATATGAAATATCAAATACGCCATGATGAGTTGGGCCGTCTTCGCCTACAACACCAGCTCTATCCAATAAAAATAATACGGGTATTTTTTGTAATGCAATATCATGGATAATAGAATCATATGCTCTTTGCATAAATGAAGAGTAAATATCTACCACAGTAAATATTCCGGCCAATCTTGTTGCACCTGCTGCTGTAACAATTGAAGGTTCGGTAATACCTAAATCAATAACTTTTTCGGGGAAATCTTTTTTTAAAATATTTAGGCCTGTACCCTCTTCCATAGCAGCTGTAAAAGCTACAAATTCATGTTTTTTGGCTATATGATTTAATGTATATCCAACGACTTTAGAATATGAAAGAATATCATTTTTTTTAGGACTCACACCATGATATTTAGTTGGATTTTTTTCAGCAAATTCCATTCCTTTACCTTTAATTGTTTTTAAGTGTAAAATGCAGGGTCCGTCTTTATAGTTTTTTATAAATTCCATATATTTTTCCAATTCTCTAATATTATGTCCGTCAACAGGACCATAATATTTAATGCCCATGTCTTCGAACATTCCTAAAGCATTATTGTATACAGTGTGTTTTATACCGTCTTTTAATTTTTTTAAAGCATTTTCAATATCGTGTCCAACTTCTGTACTTTCCAATGATCCTTTAAGTTTTTCTTTGAAATTAAAATAATCGTTTGATATTCTTACTTTATTTAATAATTTTGCTAATGCCCCTACATTAGGGGAAATTGACATTTCGTTATTCAATAATATTATTTTTATCTTTGAATTTACAGATTTTAATTGATTTAAAGATTCTAAAATCATACCGCTTGTCATTGCACCGTCTCCAAATATAGCTATCACATTTTTATCAATACCTTTTTTTTTGTAACCTAATTCATAGCCAAGTGCAGCTGCAACAGATGTTCCTGCATGTCCTGCACCAAAATAATCGTATTCACTTTCAAATATATTTGTAAATCCGCTAATACCATTTTTTTGTCTTAAAGTAGAAAAAGAATGCCATCTGCCTGTTAGCAATTTATGAATATAGGCTTGATGGCTGGTATCCCATATAATAATATCTTCTTTTGGGTCAAATACTCTATATAATGCTAAAGTTAATTCAACTGTCCCTAAATTTGAAGATAAATGTCCTGTATTTTTTGTTACCGTTTCATAAATATAATTTCTTATTTTTTGTGAAAATTTATATAACTGCTCATAATCCATTTTTCGGATTGCATGAAATAAAGGTTTTTCATACATGTAATCACCTCATAATCTATTAAATTCTTCTTTAGCGAGTCTATCTAATATTCCATTAATAAATTTGGCACTTTTATCGCTTGAATATTTTTTTGATAATTCAACAGCTTCATCTAAAATAACTTTTGGAGGGATATCATTTCTGTTTTTTAATTCATATATAGCTAATCTCAATATAGATTTTTCTATATTAGCAACTCTTTCAAAATCCCAATTTAGTAAATATTTTTTTATTAAATTATCATAATCTTTTTTATTATAGAAAATGTTTTCTAAATATAATGTAGATTCTTCTATGAGGTTTTGAGGAACCTTTTTTTCCTTTAAAAGGTTCCTCAAAAAATTTAATATTTCATTATATTGGATATTATTATTAAAATCCAGTTGAAAAGTACTTTCTAAAATAGCTTCCCTAAGTTTACGTCTTTTTGAAATCAATTTCAAACACTCCCGTTATCTTCTTCAGTCATATCTTGTTGATCAGTTTCTACGTTTTTTTCTTCTGTTTCAGGAATTTTTTCTATTTCTTCAATAGTTTCCTCGGACGGAGAAACCACTAAACCGTCTAAAACAATATCGATATTTCTTATAGGAACTTCTGTCATTTTCTCAACTTCGGATTTTAGAAATTCTTGTAAGTCTTTAGCGAATTTTATAATACTTACACCATATTTTGCTTTTGTTTTAATATAAACTGAAATTGTTTCATCATCATTTTCAACAATTTTAACCATTTTTGAAATATCTTTTTCACTTAAATCCAGTTCAGTAACATATTCTTTGAAAAATAATTGATAAGATTTCATGGCCAATTCTTTTAAAGCACTATCTGTAAAAGATAGCTCGCCAAATTGGTTATGTTCATTTATGGCCATATTTCCCCTCCTTTCGGTATTAAGCTCTTTCAATATACTCACCAGTTCTAGTATCAATTTTAACCTTTTGTCCTACTTCAACAAAGAATGGAACAGTAGTTTTTAAACCTGTTTCTAGAATAGCAGGTTTTCCACCACCTGAAGCTGTATCTCCTTTAAAATTAGGTTCTGTTTCTTTTACTTCTAAAACAACAACAGTTGGCAAAACAATACCTACAGGTTTTTCATCATAAAATGTTAAAGTAACTTCCAAATTATCTATTAAAAAATCTTTTGCTTCAGCTACATCATCTTCTGATAATAAATATTGTTCATAAGTATTTAAATCCATGAACACATAATTATCTCCATCGTGATATAAATATTCGGCAGGTCTATAATCTAAGGCGGCTTCTTCAACCTTTTCTCCAGAATTAAAATTTTTATCAACAACATATCCAGTTTTTATATTTTTTAATTTAGTTTTTATAATTCCACTGCCTCTACCTGTGAAATGTTTTTGCATACCTAAAACTCTATATAATTCACCATCAATTAAGATAATCATACCTTTTTTTAAATCACCAACGACAACCATTTTTCATTCCTCCTATTGTTATATTATATTTATAGAATAATTAAATTTTTATCAAAAGAAGTTAGAATTTCACAGCCATTTTCTGTAATTAATATATCATCCTCTATTCTTACACCAAATTCACCAGGTATATATATTCCAGGTTCTATTGTTATAACATCTCCAACTTGAGAAATAGAGGAAGATAATTTAGAAACTCTTGGAGTTTCATGAACTTCTAATCCTAAACCATGACCTAAACTGTGGGTAAAATAATCACCATAACCACCTTCTGAAATAATATCTCGGGCAATTTTGTCTAAATCACTATACTTCATTCCAGACTTTGCAGCATTTATTGCTGCTTTTTGAGCTTTCAAAACTAATTCGTATACTTCACTTTGTTTTCTGGAAATTTCTCCTACAGCTATTGTCCTTGTAATATCCGAATTATAACCATTTGCGTAAGCACCAAAATCAATTACAATCAAATCTCCTTTTTCTATTTTCTTTTCAGAAGCAATACCATGTGGTAATGCTCCTCTTGGACCTGAAGCAACTATAGTTTCAAAAGCATAATTATCTGCACCAAATAATTTCATATTATATTCTAATTTTGCAGCAAAAGTTTTTTCTGTCATTCCAATAGTGAAAGAATCTAAAGTTTCCTGTAAAGCTTTTTCAGCTATTTCTGCGGCTTTCTTAATAAAACTTATTTCATCTTTATTTTTACATCTTCTCATTTCAAGGATTATTTCATCTGCGCTAATGAATTCATAATTTTCAAAATTTTTCAACACATTTAAATATATATTTGATGAAACGGTATTTGATTCAAAACCTATTTTAGCTTTTTTAGGTAATTTAATAAGACTTTTAAGTTCTTCAGATAATTTAGTTTTGAAAATTTTTGGTTTAATGCCAGTTTGTTTTTCAGCTTGTTCAACATATCTCCCATCGGTTAAAAACTCAACATTATTTTTAGTAACAAAAATTATTGAAAATGAGCCACTAAAACCTGTTAAATAATAAGAGGATGGTTTTGATGAGCTTTCAATGTTAATAATTAAATAAGCATCTAAGTTTTTTTCTATCATTTTTTCTCTTAAAATTTCTATTCTATCGTTAAACATTTAGAAATCCCCTTTCTGTATTAAAAATTAAATATTTGAATATTTATAAAAAATAAATCATAAATATTATATCATAGAATTAAAAAAGTTTTAGTTGATTCTTATTTTTGCTAAATTTTTTCTGTTTAATTTTTTTCATGCTTTTTAACTTGTTTTCAAATTCAGTTTTGTTAGAAATTTCTTCCATAACTTCTTTAGCTCTTAAAACAACCTCATTTGGAATACCAGCTAATTTTGCAACCTCAATTCCATAGCTTTTATCACTAATTCCATCTTCAATTTTATGTAAAAATATTATACCAGACTCAGTTTCTAAAACCTTTACTCTTTTATTAATAATTCCATCATAAAAGTCATTGAGCATTGTCAATTCCATATAATGAGTAGCAAAAATTGTATATGATTTTAAAACTTGATATATATATTCAGATGTAGCCCATGCAACACTGATGCCATCAATGGTACCCGTACCTCTCCCAACCTCATCTAGTAATATTAAGCTATTTTCATCAGCATTATTTAAAATAGAAGATACTTCAGACATTTCAACTAAAAATGTGGATTTCCCACTTACAACATCGTCTTTCGCACCAATTCGCGTAAAAATATTTTTTAATATTGGTAATTCAACATATTCTGCAGGTACATAAGATCCGATTTGAGCCATTATAGAAATAATTCCTATTTGTCGTAAGTATGTAGATTTGCCACTCATATTTGGACCAGTTAGTACTACAAATCTATTTTCTTTATCAAGTTTAATACTATTTGGTGTAAAATTATCGGTAAATTGTTCAACTACAGGATGACGTCCATTCTTTATTAAATATCTATTATCAACAAAAATAGGTCTAACATATTTATTTTTTATTGATGCTTCAGCAAAACCTCTTAATATATCAATTTCTGATATATTAGAAGATAATGTTTTTAATTCTTTTACATACTTTTGTAATTCAAGTATCAAAACATTATATATATTCTTTTCAAGTTCTTCTATTTTTTTCTCGGCAATAGAATATTTTTCTTCTAAATCTTTTAATTCCTCAGTTATAAATCTTTCAGAATTTACTAGAGTTTGTTTTCTAATGTAATTTTGAGGTATTTTATCAATATTTGCTTTTGTAACTTCAATATAAAATCCATATATTTTATTTCTTGCTACTTTTAACTTTTGAATACCAGTTCTTTCCTTTTCTTTTTTTTCAATTTCTTTTAAAAACATAGAAGAATTTTCAAATATTTCTCTATATTGATCCAATTCATTATTAAATCCTTTTTTTATAACTCTTCCTGTTCCGACTTGCGCGGAAGGCTCTTCAGTAATAGAAATATTTAATAATTCTTTTAATTCATGGAATTCCTCTAGTAAGTCAATTCCTAACATATTGAGTAACTCATTAATATATGGTAAAATTCCTAAAGAAAATCTTAATGCAACTAAATCTTTTGGAGTAGCTCTTAAGAGAGAAATTCTAGAGGAAATTCTTTCAATATCTCTTATTGAGCTTAAATACTCTTTTAATTCTTCCATAATTAATAGATCGTTTCTAAAAGTTTCTACAATATCAAGTCTTTTTTCAATCAGATTTTTGTCTGTTAATGGTTTTGCAATCCATTGTTGTAATAATCTTGAACCCATAGAAGTTTTTGTGAATTTTAAAATATCATATAATGTTTTTCCTTTATTTTCCTTGTTTGGTAATAAACCCAAATTTAGTATAGTTGTAGAGTCTAAAATCATATTATTAGAATTTTTAAATCTTTTTGGGAAAGAAAAATGGGTAATTTTTTGTTTTTGGGTAATTTCTAAATATTTAAAAACAGCTCCTAATGCTGATAATTCATCATTGGTCAGATTTAAAATGTCAATATCTATGATTTCATAGCTTTCTTTAATAATATCTTCAAAATTTTTATTAAAATACCACTCATCAAGTTCTTCTATATAAATATTAGTATTAATGTTTTTTATTTTATTTTTTATTTCTTTTAAATTTTTTGATAATAGAATTTGTACAAAAGAATAAGAAGAAATGAAATCTAAGATTTCATTATCTGAAAATTTAAAAGTATCAATATATAATTCTCCTGTACTAAAATCAAATATAATAAAAATATAGGCACTGTTAATATAGTATATTAATAATGAATATCTATTGTTTTCATCGATCATATTTTCCTCTACAACAGTACCAGGAGTATAGATTTTTGTTACTTCTCTTTTTACTATACCTTTAGCAGTTGAGGGATCTTCAATCTGTTCACATATAGCGACTTTAAATCCTTGTTCTAAAAGTTTTCTTAAATAATTATCTAAAGCGTGATGGGGGATTCCGGCCATTGGATGACCATTCCTTTGAGTTAATGTAATTTGGAGTGCTTCACTAGTAATTTTTGCGTCATCAAAAAATGTTTCATAAAAGTCTCCTAATCTAAATAATAATAAACAATCTTTATACTCATTTTTTATTTCTAAATATTGTTTCATCATAGGAGTAACATTTTTGATAATATCACCTTCCCAGTACATCAGGGTGCTTTCGCACCCTGATTATGAAAATATTAAAAATATATATATCAGGGCGCTTAGCGCCCTGATTATTTAATTTCTTTTCTACTCGTAATAACTTTATCAATTAGTCCATATTCTAATGCTTCTTCAGCTGACATAAAATAGTCTCTATCTGTATCTTTTTCAATAATTTTTATATCTTGACCAGTATGGTCACTCAAAATTTTATTTAACATCCTTTTGATTCTTAATAATTCTTGAACCTGAATCTCAACATCTTTAGCAGTACCTTGTGCTCCACCCCATGGTTGATGAATCATAATCCTAGAGTTTGGTAAGGCAAATCTTTTTCCTTTAGCACCGGCTGCTAATAATACAGCGCCCATGGAAGCAGCTTGACCAATACAAATAGTTGCGACGTCAGGTTTTATATATTGCATAGTGTCATACATTGCTAATCCAGCAGTAACAGACCCGCCAGGACTGTTAATATAAAGATATATGTCTTTTTCTGGATCTTGTGCTTCTAGGAATAAAAGTTGTGCAACTACTAAATTTGATACATAATCGTTAACATCTGATCCTAAAAATATAATCCTATCTTTTAACAATCTTGAATAAATGTCATAAGCTCTTTCATATCTCCCTGTAGACTCAACTACAACAGGTATAGGCATACTCACTGTTCATTCACCTTCCTTAATTTCTCAAATAGTTTTTCAACTGGAAGAGCTAATAAAAACATATGGCCACTATCAGTAAATATTATTGATTTTACACTTTTTCCATAAGTCAAATCAATTAAACTTGTTGTATTTTGATGTTCTTTTTTTAACCTTTTAAAATGAGAGAATTTTTCTGGTATAATAGAATGTATCCTTTCGGCAACTAAAAAGGAGTTTTTTGTTACATTTATGATAGCCATATTTTCACCTCCATGAATTATATTATACACCGAAAATATTAAAAAATCAAAACGGAGGCGATAAAATGAGTGAAAATATATTTATAGATGAAGCTATAATAACCGTATCTGCTGGTAAAGGTGGAGATGGAGTAGTAAGTTTTAGACGCGAAAAATTTGTTCCTAAAGGAGGACCAGATGGCGGAGATGGAGGAGATGGTGGTAATGTTATATTAGTTTCTACAATGGATTTAAATACTTTAACAAATTTTAGATTTAAGAAAAAATTTAGAGCAGAAAATGGAAAAAATGGTCAGGGTAAAAAAATGCATGGTAGAAATGGAAAAAATTTAATAATTAAAGTTCCTGTCGGTACTTTAGTATATGACAATGAAACTAATGAATTAATAGCTGATTTAAAATATCCAAATCAATATGTAGTTGTTGCTAGAGGTGGAAAAGGTGGAAGAGGTAATATACACTTTGTTAATTCTAGAGTACAAGCTCCTACAATTGCAGAAAAAGGTGTAGAAGGTGAAACGAAAGTTTTAAAATTAGAATTAAAAGTATTGGCTGATGTTGGGATTATAGGATATCCTAATGTAGGAAAATCTACTTTGATTTCTGTAATATCAAATGCTAGGCCTAAAATTGCTAATTATCATTTTACGACATTAATTCCAAATCTTGGCGTAGTAAATATGGGAGACGGAAATTCTTTTGTTGTAGCAGATATACCAGGATTAGTTCCAGGTGCCCATGAAGGTATAGGATTAGGGGATAAATTTTTAAAACATGTGGAAAGATGTTATTGCTTAGTACATATGCTAGATATTTCTGAAAGTGAGGGAAGAAGTGTTCTGGATGATTATCATACCATTAGAAATGAATTAGATAAATTTTCACCAGAATTATCAAAAAAATTGGAAATAATAGCTGTAAATAAGGCCGATTTATTGGAAAAAGGTGAATTAGAAAATAGAGTAAAAAAATTATCGGAAAAATTAAATAAAAAAATAATACCTATATCAGCTGCTACTAAATATAATATTGATTTGTTATTAAATGAAATATGGAATAATATTAAAGAAATGAGAATTGATAGACAAAAAGAAATAATGAACTCATTAAGAAATGCTCCTGAAAAGTTAAAAATAAAAGTTACTCCAGTTGAAGTCGAAATACCAAATAAAATAAGATTTGAAATTATTAAATGGGATGAAGGTGTGTATGAAATAACTGGTAAAGATGTTGATTTACTTTTAAAAAGGTATCCAATTGACCAAAAAGATGCTAGATTAAAAGTATTAGGAATTCTGGAAAAAAACGGATTAGAAAAAACGTTAAAAAATATAGGAATAAAAGAAGGAGATACGGTTTATTTAGGGAATTTTGCATTTGAATATATGGAGTGATGATATTATGATAGTAATTTTTGGTGGCTCATTTAACCCTCCGCATATAGGACATAGAATAATTGCTGAATATGCGTATGAATATTTAAAACCATCAAAGTTTTTAATTATTCCTGCAGTAATTCCTCCTCATAAGTTGGAGGAAAAAGATATTGCTGAATATGAATTAAGATTAAAATGGTGTAAAAAAACATTTCCTAAAGAAAGATTTATTGTTTCTGACATAGAAAAAAAATTACCCATTCCTTCGTACACTTATCAAACAATAAAATTTATAAAAAGTAAGTATAATGAAGAAATATATTTGTTAATAGGGGAAGATTCTCTTATTAATTTTCATACATGGTATAAATGGAAAGAATTATTGGAGGAAGTTACATTAGTAGTATATAAAAGATATTCAGAAAAACTAAAATTCGAAAATTATAACTTACCACATATATTTTTAAATTCACCATTAATAGAAATATCCTCAACAGAAATAAGAAACAGAATAAAAAAGAATTTAAATATATATGGTATGGTAAATGATGAAATAGTTGATGAGATAAAGAACACCTATAGATAATTGTTCTATAGGTGTTCTTTTTTTAAAATAGTAATATCTTTACCATTTGTTATCTCCGCCTAATAATCCACCTAAAATATTTCCTCCAATACCATCAATCCCTTTTGTTTCACCCTTATTTGAAAATCTGGATGCTGAATATATCCTATCAGCTAATCTAGAAAATGGAAGACTTTGTAAGTAAACGATACCTGGTCCTGTAACTTTAGTTAAAAACATTCCTTCACCACCAAAAAGAGCATTTTTAAATCCACCAATGAATTGAATATCATAATCAACTGTGTTAGAAAACCCAACAATACATCCTGTATCAACTTTTAAAGATTCTCCGGGTAAAAGTTGTTTTTCTATAATCATACCTCCTGCATGGATAAAGGCTAAACCATCTCCTACAAGTCTTTCTAAAATAAATCCTTCACCACCAAATAAACCTGCGCCAATTTTTTTAGTAAATGCTATTTCAATTTCAATCCCTACAGCGGAACATAAATAACTATCTTTTTGACAAATAAATTCCCCACCAAATTTTTTTAAATCTATAGGGATAACCTTTCCAGGATATGGAGCTCCAAAAGCTACATGTTTTTTATTATGACCAGTATTAATAAAATTTGTTATAAAAAAACTTTCTCCAACAAACATTCTTTTTAAACCTTTGAAAAAACCTCCACCTGTGTGTGTTTGCATTTCAATATCATTTTCCATATACATCATCGCGCCAGCCTCTGCTCTAACTCCTTCGCCAGGATCAAGTTTAATTTCTACTAGTTGCATGTCATCTCCTATAATTTTGTAGTCAATTATATCAGCCATGAAAACCCTCCTTATTTTTCTTTATAATGTTAAATTTATACTATAAATACATAATTATAACATAATTTAATTAAAAAATTTTTATAAAAAATATTTTTTTGCTTCTCATATGCATAAATTTTTAGATATACAGTATATTTTTAAGTATTTTTTAAGGAATGCAATGTATAATCTACTCAATTACGATAAGGAGGTGGTAAAATGAAGAAAGTGCGTTCTTTGCAAAAATTTTGGCTTTTTGTACAAATAATTTTTGTAGCGTTTGTTATTTATGTAAGTATAGGACATTATCTTGTTGAAAACAATCCTGGATTAGAGCTATTTGGAGTTGCAAGTCTACATACATTGTGCCCATATGGTGGAGTTGTGAATCTTTATACGTTTTTCTCAACAGGTGATTATGTAAGTAAATTACATCAATCTGTGTTTATTATGTTGTTTGCCTTATTTGGATTGTTATTATTTACAGGATCTTCTTTTTGTGGATGGATATGTCCTTTGGGATCTGTTCAAGAATGGTTTGGAAAATTAGGAAAGAAACTATTTAAAGATAAATATAATAAAGTTCCAGTTAAAGTTGATAGGGTTTTAAGATATTTAAAATATTTTGTTTTAGCAGTAATAATTATACAAACTGCAAGAACGAGTAAATTGATTTTTGAACCTTATGATCCATACTATAATCTTTTTAATATATGGACTGATGAAATTGCTATTACAGGTTATATATCAGTTCTATTAACCCTTGGATTTTCCTTATTTATTGAAAGACCATTTTGTAGATATGCATGTCCTTTAGGTGCTATAAATGGATTATTTAATTCTTTTAGTATATTAAATATTAAAAGAAGAAAAGATACATGTATAAATTGTTCTTTATGTGATAGATCATGTCCTTTAGGTATAGTTGTATCAGAAAAAATGCAATAAATAGTCCGCAATGTATAAGATGTATGAAATGTGTTGAGGCATGCCCAGTAAATGATCCTGGAAAATTAACATTAAAAGTAAGACCAATAATATCAAAACCTGAAAAAAGCAAAAAAACAATTAATAATTGGGTATATGTATTTACTGTACTTGTAATATTTTTAGGTGTAATATTAGTTGCAAATGTTACTGGTAATTTTATTACAGAAAGAATAAAAACATATAATAGTATAAGTGATATAAGAGGTTCTTCAACATTACAAGAAATTATAGATAATTATCCTGTTTCTAAAGAAGAGTTATACAAAGCCTTTGATATACCAAGAACAATAATAACAACCGCAAAATTAAAAGATTTATCTGAGATGATAGGGCTGGATGAAGAATTAGAGGTAGTTTCACCGGAAAGTATCAGAATATTTATAGAATATATAGACAGAAATATTTTAGAATTTGTCAATTATTTAGGAAAGGATTTTGAAGCAATTGAAGAATTAAAAACTATTGAAGGAATAGAGAAAATGACTGTTAGAGATATAGTAAAACAATCAAAACCTGGATTTATAGCATATATGATTAGTGGGTATTGGCCAACTCAGAATGAATCAACTGAAAGTTCAAATATTTCAAATATAGCTACGGAAATTCATGAAGAAACTATTAATGAAGAGGATCATAATACTACAGAATTTGTTGTTAGAGGCAAAACTACTTTGAAAGAAATAAAAGATAATATTGATGACTTTAATGCATTTTTAAAAGAATTCAATATTTCTGAAAATGAAAACTTGAATATTGAATTAAAAGATTTAACTGAGAAATATGAAATATATATGGGGGATATTAAAACATATATTGAAAATCATCTAAAATAACTATCATATCCAATCCCTTTTTAAAAGGGATTGGATATGATATAATTACTTGATATAATTTAAATTTAGAATTTTTTTATATTTGTTCTAAAAAAATAATTTATGGTGATAATATGAAAATTATTGAAATTAATGATACACAAAAAGGTATATTCTTAGAAAGAACAAACAGATACTTGGCAAAAATAAAAATTAATAATCAAATAGAAGATGTGCATATTCATGATCCAGGAAGGTTAAAAGAATTATTATATAAAAATAATGAGGTACTAATTAAAAAAGTTAATAATTTAAAAAGAAAAACAAAATATGATTTAATTGCAGCTAAAAAAAATGATGATTACGTTCTTATAAATTCTATGTATCATAGATATATTGCTGAAAAAATATTAAAGAAAAAATATAAGAACATAAGAGCAGAAGTTAAATACAAAAACAGCAGAATAGATTTTTTGATAGATGATAACCTTTGGATAGAAATAAAAGGTTGCACTTTATCGGAAAATAATGTAGCAAAATTCCCTGATGCTCCTACTAAAAGAGGTTTAAAACATTTACATGAGTTAATTGAATTAAAAGAAGAAGGATATAAATCACATATATATTTTTTAATATTTTCAAAAGCAAAATATTTTTCTCCTAATTACGAAACTGATATAGAATTTTCGCTAAAATTGGAGGAAGCATACCAAAAGGGTGTAAAAATATTTCCTTTATTATTTTCGTACGAAAACAATTTTATTATTTATAAAAAGAAGCTTCCAATAATGTTTAAATAAGAATTAAATTTTTTTCTATATACGCTTTAGCCAAAGTAATCATTTCACCCCAGCCTTTGGCACATGCATATTTTATTGTTAATTCATCCATTGAAAATATTTGAGTATAATCTAATATTTTTATCCATGTTCCATTTTCACCTTCAGAAAAATCCATTTCTACTTTACTTCTATATCCATTTTCATATTCATACCACCAAAATGAAATTTTCTTTTTTTCAATTAATTCTATAATATAACCATTGTCTTCAACAACTTCTCCAAATGTCAATCTTTCCCATCTGAAATAAATTTTCCCATTTTTTTTTAATTCCATATTCATACCATCAGTAAACCATGGATCCCAACCTTTTTCATTAATAAAAGTATTCCAAACCTTTCTTATTGGGTTTTTTATAATTTCAATAATTTCTATGGGGGGTGCATTCATCATATTTACCTCCTAAAAAATTTTATATAAACTGTAGGACATATGAAAATTATACCATATGTTATATATTTAAAAATATTTAATAAGAAATATTTCTATAACTTTTTTAGGAGTTTATAGTAATTAAGATATAATTCAATATATATAATTAATATGAACAAATTTAGAATATATAAAAATTACTTAGTAGAAGAATTAAAAATAACGGGGGTCATCCCGTTATTTTATTCCTAAATATTTTAATATTTTTTCATTCTCTAGTTTTAATCCCCAATCCTTTTCTAAAATTTTTTCAAAAATAGCTTTTCCATTTTCAAATTCAAGGTTTTCAATAAATTTTTTATATATTTCAGGAGTAATTTTTTACATTCTTTCTAAGTCTTCAAATTTGAAAGAAGTATTTTTAATATTTATTGGGTCAAACATACATTTTTGAGGCATTAATGGGCATACGATCTTTTCACGTTCCTTACCAAATTCAAACATCATATTACATTTTTGACAGTAATATTTTCCTATATTCATTTCTCCAAAAATATTAATAAAATCTATTATTATGTTTTTTCTTATTTTTAGGATTTTCTTTAAATAATTAATTCCATCATTTGCTATATTTTTTAAAATTATTTTATCATGCCAAATTTTTTCTGGATCCATTATAATAAATGCTATATCATTTTCATTTATTCTTTGAGCTGTTTCACAACCGGATAATAATAATATAAAACTTTTTAAAGTTTGTATAGGTTGATTTAAATAATTTATGTTCCAATCATTTAAAAATTCTAAAAATGATTTTGCAAATTTTTCTCCTAAATCATTTGATGACGTTATCACATTTACCATAAATTTTTGTGGTAATTTTGGATAATACAATCCAAACTTTTCAATTGCTTCTGGAAATTCTGCAGACAAGTTTTCAATAGCAATAGGTGTATTAATACACATATTTGTCATATAAGGACATTTTGGTTCGTCCAATCTAAAAAATTTTTTACATGTAGCACACCAATATCTTCCTGAATTAGAAATCATTCCTTGGGGTAAATTTGATAGTTTTTCTTGTATCATTCTCATTTTAGACATTCGGTTATCCATATTATTTTTATCCATCCAGATCCTCCCTATATAGGTAGTTTGTATATTACAAAATTTCAATATTACAATATTTTAAAATAAATATATCTATTTTATTTTTCATAAAATAACTCCAGGTAACCCTGGAGTTATTCCATAAATGGATAGGTATAATTTTCTGGTGGATTGAAATTCTCTTTAATAGATCTTGCTGATGTCCATCTTAGTAAATTTAAATAACTGCCAGCTTTATCATTTGTCCCTGAGCCTCTTGAACCGCCAAATGGTTGTTGATCAACAACCGCTCCAGTAGGTTTGTCATTAATATAAAAATTTCCTGCAGCATGTACAAGAATTTTTTCTGCTTTTCTAATGGCTTCTCTATCTTGAGCAAATATAGCTCCTGTTAATCCATATGGAGATGTAGAGTCACATAATTTTAAAATATGATCATATTTATCATCATCATAAATATATATTGTTAAAACAGGACCAAATATTTCTTCTTCCATAGTTTTAAAATGAGGGTCGTCAGTTAATATTATTGTTGGTTTTATAAAATAACCAACAGAATCATCGTATTCTCCACCAGCTAATATTTGAGCATTTTCTCTAGCATATTCAATATATCCAGTAATTTTTTTATAAGCAGGTTTATCAATAACAGCATTAATAAAATTGGAAAAATCAATCGGGCTTCCCATTTTTAAATTATTAGTAGTTTCTATAAGATCTTCTTTAATATCTTCCCAAACTATTTTTGAAATGTATGCTCTGGAAGCAGCAGAGCATTTTTGACCTTGATATTCAAAAGCACCTCTGATTAAAGCAGTTATAAGTGCATTTCTATTTGCTGTTGAATGAGCTATAACAAAATCCTTTCCTCCTGTTTCACCTACAATTCTAGGATATGAATTATAATTATCTATATTTTTTCCAATACTTTTCCACATAGAATTAAAAGTGTTGACTGACCCAGTAAAATGTACTCCACCAAAATTAGGATTTGAAAAAATAATTTCTCCTACTTTTGATCCTGGACCTGGAATAAAGTTTATAACTCCATCTGGTAATCCGGCTTCTTGCAATAATTTCATTATATGATAAGCAGTATAAACTGCTGAAGATGCTGGTTTCCATAGCACTACATTACCCATTATTGCAGGAGCAGTAGGTAAATTTCCAGAGATTGAAGCAAAATTAAAGGGTGGAACAGCAAATATAAATCCATCTAAAGATCTATATTCCATTCTATTTAAAACCCCTTTTGAAGATTGAGGTTGTTCTGTATAAATTTTAGTGGCATAATATGAATTAAATCTAAAGAAATCAATTAATTCACATGCAGAATCTATTTCAGCTTGAAATACATTTTTTCCTAAATCAAGCATAGCTGCAGCGTTTAATGTACTTCTCCAAGTAGTAGATAATAATTCTGCAGCTTTTAAAAATATTGATATTCTATCAATATATGAATAGTTTTCCCATATTTTTTTTGCTTTTAAAGCACTTTCAATAGCCATTTCAATTTCTTTTTCACCAGCTATGTGATAATGAGCCAATACATGATTATGATCATGTGGTATTATACATTTTCCTAAATTTCCTGTTTTTATTTCTTTTCCTCCTATAATTAGTGGAATTTCTAATTCTTTTGAAGATAATTCATTTAATTTTTCTTTTAATTCTTCTCTTTCTATTGTACCTGGAGCATAAGATAATATTGGTTCATTTTTTGGTCTTTCCATTATAAAAATACTATTAAACATATCAAAATTCCCTCCTTTTAAACAACTGATGGTTCTTTTATAATCTCGTTACGTTCAAATCTACCTATATCAAGGATAACATTCCATGTTAATTTATTTCCTAATATAATATCTTTCATTAAAATACCTACTGCAGGAGCTAGCATAAATCCATGCCCACTAAAACCAATTGCCATATAAAAGCCTTCAATTAAGTTACAAGCACTAACTATAGGTTGATGATCAGGAGACATATTATAATAACCAGCCCATTGCCTAATAACTCTTAAATTTCTTGTTGGCGGTAATAAATTAGTAACTTTTTTAGCCATGTTTTCTAAAAATTGCCATGTGCTATTAGTGCTTGTTGAATGATCTTTAGGACCATATCCCATAATAAATGAACCATGAGGAGTTTGTTGACAATATATATTATATGAAAAAGACATCACCATTGGACCAAGTATTTCATTAACTGGTTCAGTTGCAAGTATTTCATGTCTTTCGGAAAAAACAGGCAAATTAATACCTATCATTTTACCTATTTTGCCGGACCAACCTCCAGCAGCATTGACTACTTTTTCTGTTTCTATAAATCCGCGATTAGTATATACTCCTTTTATTTTCCCCCCTTTTAGAAGTATGTCTAAAACTTCAACACCTTTATTTATTTCAACACCCAAATTTTCTGCGGCCTTTGCATAAGCCAAAGTAGTTAAAAATGGATTAGCGTGTCCATCTTTCTCATAATATGTAGCTCCCAATAATTTTTCGGTATTTAAAAACGGGACAATTTTTTTGGCTTCCTTAGATGTTAATAACTTTGATTTTATACCTAAAGAATTCTGCAATTTAACATTTTTTTTGAATTGAGACAATTCTTTTTCTGTAAACGCTAGTAAAAGATACCCTTTTTGCTTAAATTCAATATCAATATCAACACTTAACTCATCTTTTATGTTTTCAAAAATTTTTACACTTTCTTTTGCTAAAATGCAATTTTGTCTTGTTCCCCATTGTTGTCTAACTCCTGCACCGCATCTACCTGTAGCACCATAAGTTAAGTATTTTTTCTCTAATAATACTATATTTTTAACTCCTGCTTTTGCAAGATTATATGCTATCGAAACTCCTGTTATTCCTCCGCCTATAATAACAACAGATGCTTTATTTTTCATCCTTTTCACCTACAATTTCCTTGAAAAAAATTCCACCAAAGGGGGGTCTATTATGAGGATAATATACTTTGTCAATGTTTTTCCCTGTTATTTTAGATATTTCTCTTGCGATTAGTGGGCCACAAGTTTTTCCTTGACAAGGTCCCATACCAGCTCTAGTTAATCTTTTTATTTCTTCAACTGAAGTAAATCCTTGCTTTATTAAGTCTTTAATTTCTTTCAAAGTTATGTCTTCACATCTACATACAATAATTTTACTTTCATCCATTATCTCACCACCTTTATGTGGCGTGAATGCTTAAGATTTTTATTTGAAACTTTAATCTCTACTAAATTTGTTTTATCTTTCATTTTTTTAACATTTAATACTATATTTTTTTCTAATACATTACCTTTTCTGTCAAGTATTTCAACAAACTCATTTTTTTCTGGAATTGGATAAAATTCATATGGAAGTAAAATACTCTCTTTTTCTTTATCTACAACAAAAATAGCTAATCCAGGGCATACAGCAACACAGTTGCCACATCCTATACATTTATCATAATCCAGTTTTGGAATAGTGTTTAAATTATCCATTGTAATTGCTTTCGTAGGGCAACTTGAAACACAAGGATTGCAAGGAATTTTTTGAAAACATTCAATGACAGCAAATTTATTTTTTTTAGTATTATATAAATTGTCAATTTTTTCATCTTCAGGTACACCTGTTTTATGTAATTGACCTAATTCTTCTGGTTTATCAACAATTAAATTTTTATATAAATTTAATTTTTTTAATCCATTTACCACTTTTGAAGATGTTTTCCTTAATTCATTCAATTTCTCTTTAATATAGTTTATTTTATTATCGAATTTATTTGTTATTTCGTATGAGGCGTATAAACCTGCTAATTCGCCCTCTAACATCGCTGCAGTTGCTTCTTCTATTCCTGCAACATCACCTGCTACAAAGATATTATCAACAGTAGTTTTTAGATTTTCATTTCTGATAGGAACAAGTCCTCCTAGTTCGGAAATATATTTCATTTCACATTTTGTTTGGTTGATAATATCCGAGAGAGGCATTAAGCCTGTAGCTAGACATATAGCATCACAAGTTATTTCTTTCTTTTCATGAGTTATAATATTTTCTATAATTGCACCTTCAACTTTTTTAGTCCCTATAGCTTTTGTTATAGCATGATGTGTATATATAGGAATTCCTAATCTTCTAACTTTAGATGCATGTACTAAATATCCTCCTATTTTTTCAGAGATTTCTACTATTCCTTTAACTTTTACGCCAGCTTGAGCTAATTGATAAGAAACTATTAACCCTATATTTCCAGAACCTATCATTAATATTTCCTTAGCAGGTAGTATTCCATATACATTCATTAGTGTTTGAACAGCCCCTGCCCCAAATATTCCAGGTAAGTCATTATTTTCAAAAGATAAAGATTTTTCAAAAGCTCCAGTAGCAATAATTATTTTTTTAGGGGAAAATTTTTTCATTTTTCCATTAACTAATGCTGTTACTACACCATCTTCATAATAACCCATAACCATAGAATTTAAGTATAAATCAATATTTTTATTATTTTTGACTTCATTAATTAGTTTATTTGCAATATATATTCCTCTTATGCCAGCTGACTCATCTTTTGATCCAAAAAATTTATGAGTTTGTTTAATCAACTGACCTCCTAAACTCTCTTTTTCTTCAAACAGAGAGATATTTAAGTTGTGTTTGGAAGCAGCTAAAGCAGCACTTATACCAGCAGGTCCACCACCTATTATTAAAATATCATACTTTTTCAATCAAATCACCCTTTGGATTTTGTTTTTTAACTATCATTCCTGCTTTTAAAGGTGTTACACAGATTCTTACGTTAGGTATGCCGTTTACAGTCATTAAACAAGATGAACAATGTCCTATTGCACAAAATATCCCTCTTGGACGACCGGTTTTTAATCCGTTTCTATAATTCCAAATTCCAAGAGCATGTAAAGCAGCTGCGATAGTTTCGCCTTCATATCCCCATACTTCTTCATTCTCAAATAAAAATTTTACTTTTTTACCTTTTTTAAACTCTAAAATAGGATGTTTTTGAATTCTCAAATTATCCCCCCCATGAAAAAAAGTTTCATTAACATTATACAACTTTCTTTAATAAAATGAAACATAAATATATTATAAAAAAAGTAAATTTTACGAATTATTTAATTGTAATCTTTAATAAATAATAATTTTTAAATTTGATAATAAAAATTAATATTATAAATTTTATTACTATATTTAATTGATTTGATTTATGTAAAATGATATAATTACATTAATTCAATTAGTGGAGGATTAAAAATGATAAAAACTACTGAATATATAAATATAATTTATAACTATGTAATAGCAAATGTATTTGATGAAACCCATGATTTGGGACATATTTTAAGAGTAACAAATTATGCTGAAAAAATAGCTATAGAAGAAAATGCTGATATAGAAGTTGTTGTAATATCTGCATTATTACATGATATTGCAAGACATGATGAATTAATAGGTAAAATTGATGATCATGCTTTAGAAGGAGCAAAGATAGCAGAAAGATATTTAATTAGTATCGGATTTCCAAAGTATAAAGAAGTTTCATATTGTATTAAAAATCATAGATTTAGTAAGGGAATTATACCAAAAACATTAGAAGCTAAAATTCTTCAAGATGCGGATAGATTAGACGCTTTAGGTTATATAGGAATAGCAAGGGTTTTTATGCATAAAAGTGGGGGTGGAATTGAAGAAAGAATTGCTCATTTCCATAAAAAAATTCTTAAATTAAAAGATTTTATGCATACCAAAACAGGGAAAAAAATAGCTATCGAAAAACATAAAATTGTAACAAGTTTTCTTAACGGATTAAAAGAAGAAATTGAGGGATATTATGGAGAAAAAAGATAAAATTTTTAAAATTTTAGAACAATCTAATTATCCTATAAAAGGGAAAGATTTAGCAAAAAGAATTGGTGTAAGTCGTCAAATGATTATTCAATATATATCAAAATTAAAATCTGAAGGTTATAAAATAATTTCCACAAGAGATGGATATATATTAGAAAAAAAAGAAGGTTTGCAAAAAATGATAGCAGTCAAGCATAATTCAAATGAAATTGAGGATGAATTGATTTCAATTGTAAAAGCTGGTGGAAAAGTATTGGATGTAATTGTTGAACATCCAATTTATGGTGAAATTAAAGGAAGAATAGATGTTAAAACAGAAGAAGATATTATTAAATTTATAAGTTTATTAAAAACTACAAATGCAACACCATTATTAGAATTGTCTGATGGCATTCATATTCATACTATAGAGGTAAAAGATGAAGAAACATTTGATAAAGTTAAAAAATCTATTAAAAAATATTTGATTTTAGAATATTAATTATATGAATGGGGGATTATTATGAAATTTATTGATTTAAGAAGTGATACAGTAACACAACCAACAGAAGAAATGCGTAAAGCTATGTGTGAAGCTGAGGTTGGGGATGATGTATATGGTGATGATCCAACAGTAAGGAAACTCGAAATACTGGCTGCTAATATTTTAGGTAAAGAGGATGCTTTATTTGTACCTAGTGGAACTTTTGGTAATCAATTAGCCCTTTTTACTCATTGTAATAAGGGAGACGAAGTTATTTTAGGTGATGATTCACATATAGTTCAACATGAAGCAGGAGCAGCTTCGGTAATTGCGGGTGTTCAGTTAAGAACTATTAATTCTGATCATGATAAACTTGATCCAATTGAAGTTGAAAAAAAGATTAGAAAATTTGAAGATATACATTATCCAAAAACTGGATTAATTGCATTGGAAAATGCTCATTCAAATGGACGAGCTATTCCTTTAAATAATTTTGAAAAAATTAAAAAAATATCTGATAAGTATAATGTACCTATTCATCTAGACGGAGCTAGAATTTTTAATGCATCTGTTGCATTAGGTGTGGATCCAAAAGAAATTGCTAAATATGCGGATTCAATAAGTTTTTGTTTATCGAAAGGATTATGTGCCCCTGTTGGATCAGTTTTAGTTGGAACAAATGATTTTATTAAAAATGCAAGAAAAAAAAGAAAAATAATGGGTGGAGGATTAAGACAAGCTGGTATTTTAGCAGCAGCTGGTATTATTGCTTTAGAAAAGATGAGGTTTAGATTAAAAGATGATCATGAAAATGCCAAGTATTTAGAAAAAAGATTATTAGAATTTGATTTTATAGAAATTGTTGAAAATGTAGAGATAAACATGGTTTTTTTTAGGATAAATAAGGATTTTAATGATGAGGACTTTGTTTTGTTTTTGGAAAAAAACGGAATTAAAATTAATCCGCCTGATGATAATGTATATAGATTTGTTACTCATTATTGGATAAAAAAATCCGATATTGATAAAACTATAGAAATAATAAGAAAGTATTTTAACACTTAATTCAAAGATTGATAAGGGGGATTGTGGTGAAATATTCAAAAGTAAACAGTGCATATGTATCAGGTTTTGAAGTAAAACCTATAATTGTTGAAGTTGATATAAATTCAAAAGCTACGCAACAAATTTTTAAAATAGTAGGTATGCCTAATACAGCTATTTTAGAAAGTCAAAAAAGAGTTTACAGTGCTATTAGAAATTCGGGTTTTTCTTTTCCAAATGGTAATGTAACTGTAAATTTAGCACCAAGTAATATAAAAAAACAAGGAACACATTTTGATTTACCAATAGCTATTTCCATCTTAATTGCGTCTAAACAAATATCTTATAGAGTAGATGATTATTATATTTTTGGTGAAATAGGATTAAATGGGGAAATAAGGGGAATTCCTGGAATAACTTTACTATTACTTGATATAGCTAATAAAAATAAAAATGCAAAATTTATAATACCAAAAGAAAATGAAGAGGAAGCAATATTTATAGAAAATAATGAAGTATTTGTAATAGAAAAATTAAAAGAAATTATTAAAATTTTTAATTTTGAAGAAAACAAAAATTATAAAGCAAATCCTAATAAAGACTTTTATGAAGAAAAAGAAGATCAATTAGATTTTTCAGAAATAAAAGGTCAGTTTTTTGCCAAAAGGGCAGCAGAAATTGCAGCAGCGGGTTTTCATAATTTATTAATGACTGGAACTCCTGGTTCTGGGAAAACAATGATAGCAAGAAGAATACCATCAATTCTTCCAGAAATGACTCGTGAAGAAATTATAGAATCTACAAAAATTTATTCTATATATGGTTATTTAAATAAAATTATTAATAAAAGACCATTTAGATCTCCTCATCATTCGGCTTCTACAGCTTCTATAATAGGTGGTGGAAGTGATTCTAAACCAGGTGAAGTAAGTTTAGCAAATAATGGTGTTTTATTTTTAGATGAATTTCCGGAATTTAGAACAGATGTAATAGAAGCGTTAAGACAACCTATGGAAGATGGTATAGTCACAATATCAAGGGCAAAATTAATAGCTACTTATCCAGCAAAATTTATGTTGATTGCAGCTCAAAATCCTTGTCCGTGTGGGTTTTATGGTGATTCTGAACATGAGTGTACATGCTCTTTAAATCAAATTTCCAATTATAATAAAAAAATATCTGGTCCGATTAGTGATCGAATAGATATAAAAATAAATGTACCTAGAGTAAAATTAGATGAAATGTTTGATAATGTTCAGGGAGAAAAATCTGAAAAAATAAAAGAAAGAGTAAAAGGTGCAAGTTTATTACAAATAAAAAGGCAAGGTAAATTAAATGGTAAACTTTCGCAAAAAGAAGTGAAAAAATATATCTTTTTAGATGAAAAAGTTGAAGAATTTTTAAAAACTGGTGCGAAAAAATTTAAAATGACAGGTCGGGGTATTAATAGAATTTTAAAAGTTTCAAGAACAATAGCTGATTTGAAAGCTCATTCTAAAATTGAAATTGAAGATATTGCTGAAGCATTTCAATTCAGGGGGGATACATATTTATAAAAATAGTTATGGTGATTTATTTTTTAAAATCTCAACAGAAGAAGATTTTGTGATGATATTAAATCAGATAAAAATGCTTCCGAAAAGATATGTTTATTTCTTTTCGGAAGTGAAAAATGAAATGTTTTATATGAATGATATAGGTAGTTTGTATATAATGCAGGGGAAAAAAAATAAATCTCCGAAGAAAACATTTTTAAATTTTAATATAAATAATTTATTGATATATAAGATTTTAAAATTAATAAAAAAAGCCCTTATACCTTTTACAATCTGGGATTTACTAAATTTTTATAAAAAAAATTATACTATAAGATATTTGAAGCAAAACAATGAAATTTTAGCTTTATATATATTAAAAAATAACATAGTAGAATTTGTTTTTCTTGAGAATGAAAATTTAAATTTAATATCTCAATTACTTAATGATATATCTTTTTTTGTTAATGAAGATTATATGATAAATGTATTCTCAGATCAAAAGAATGTATTTAATTTTTTATTAAATAATAAATTTATAAAAATGAAAAAATTTAATATTTATAAATTGAATGGTTATGGAATATATATAACAGAACCTCAAAAAAATGATTCCTCTGATTTAGTAAATTTTTATGAAGAAATTTTTGAAAATTCAAATACATTAGCTACTCAATTAAAAGAATTTAATAGAACGGTAAAAGATTTCGAAAGTATTATTAATTTATCTAAAAATTTATTTGGGTTAAGAATTTTAGTAGCTAAATATGAAAATAAAATTATAGGTAATTGTGACATACATTGGAATATTCACAGAGAAAGACTTAAAAAAACTGCTAAACTAGGAGTTAGTGTTTTGGAAGATTTTAGAAACAAAGGGATTGCCACAACTTTGATAAAAAACCATATTTCATGGTGTATTGAAACTCCAGTCATTCATAGATTGGAGTTGGAGGTATTTTCTAATAATCCTCATGCAATATCTTTATATGAAAAATTAGGATTCATAAAAGAAGGAACAAGAAAAGAGGCTGCATATATAGATTCAAATTATTATGATATAATATTTATGGGATATATAACAGAACCTGAAAAAATTTTTTTTAATATGTAAATTTCTATATCCGATTATTAATTTTTTATTAACTTAAAGGTTATTTAAAAAAGTTATTTCATATAAAGTTAATAATCTTTTTTCTAGAATGTTATATTTCATATCTTAACTTAAATTAAGTTATTGTATAATCTATATGAAGTTAAATTTGTTTATTTTCTTTGTTAATTTGTGAAAAAAGTGTCTAATTTGGACAAAAATTATCCTTTTTAAATTTTCAATTTGTAAAAAAAATATCTATATATTTAATATATATAAAAAATGTATATATATAATTTTTTTAAGGAGGGAATGGAATGTCCGTAGAACTTGAAAGTAAAATCAAGCAGGTAGAAGAATATATTGATTCCTTGAACTTGAAAGATAAAGACAAAATAACTAAAAGAAGTTATTTAATTCATGTTTTGCATAAGGCACAAGATATAATAGGTTATTTGCCTATTGAGGTTCAAAAAGTAATAGCTAAAAAATTAGATGTTCATGCTTCAGATGTTTATGGTGTTGTAACATTTTATAACTTTTTTACTATGAAACCTAAAGGAAAATATCCTATTAATGTTTGTTTAGGTACAGCATGTTATGTTAGAGGATCAGGGGATATATTAGAAGAATTCAAAAAACAATTAGGAATAAAAGAAAATGAAACAACAGAAGATGGTTTATTTAGTATTCATGCTGTAAGATGTGTTGGAGCATGTGGATTAGCACCAGTTGTTATGATAGGTGAAGAAGTACATGGAAGGTTAACATCAAAAGATGTAAAGAGATTGATAAAAGAATATAGAGAAAAGGAAAATGATTAAGGAGGGGTACTATGCCTAAAATTAGAAGTTTAGAAGATTTATTAAAACAAAAAGAGGCTGCTAAAAGTAAATTATCCTTAAGAAAAATTGCTGAAAATGATAATATAATCACCTTAAGAGTAGCTATGGGAACTTGTGGAATAGCTGCAGGTGCAAAAGAAACATTCGACAGATTATTAGAATCAATAGAAGAAAAAGGGATTGAAAATATTAGAGTAATTCAAACTGGATGTATGGGATATTGTCATGCTGAACCAACTGTTGAAGTTGTTGAACCTGGAAAAGAGCCAGTTTTATATGGGAAAATTAATGGCGAAAAAGCTATAGAATTGATAGAAAAACATATTTTAAATGGTGAATTATTACAAGATTCGATTATTGGAGAAACACATAAATCAATTAATGATTAAGGAGGGAATTGAAATGTCATCATATAAATATCATGTTTTGATATGTGGTGGTACAGGTTGTACCTCTTCAAAAAGTGAGTTGATTAAAGAGAATTTAGAACATAGTTTAAAAGAAAAAGGTTTGGATAACGAAGTTCAAGTAGTAAGAACAGGTTGTTTTGGATTTTGTGAACAAGGACCAATTGTCAAATTCTTGCCAGATAATACATTTTATGTAAAAGTAACACCAGAAGATGTTGAAGAATTAGTGAATGAACATATTATAAAAGGTAGAAAAGTTGAAAGATTATTATATATTGAACCAACAGAAAAAGAAAAGATTGGTGAATCTAAAAAAATGCCTTTTTATAAAAAGCAAATCAGGGTTGCATTAAGAAATGCAGGTTTAATTAACCCTGATGATATAGATGAATATATAGCTAATGATGGATACCAAGCATTGGCAAAAGCATTATCAATGACTCCTGAAAAAGTTGTTGAAGAAATGAAAGAATCCGGTCTAAGAGGAAGAGGTGGTGGAGGATTTCCTACAGGCTTAAAATGGGCTTTTGCACAAAAAGCAGTTGGTGATACTAAATACGTTGTATGTAATGCTGATGAAGGTGATCCAGGTGCATTTATGGATAGATCAGTATTAGAAGGTGATCCGCATTCAGTTATAGAAGGAATGGCAATTGCAGCATATGCTATTGGAGCAAATCAAGGATATGTATACATAAGAGCAGAATATCCTTTAGCTGTTAAAAGGTTGCAAAACGCTATAAAACAAGCTAAAGAATATGGATTATTAGGTAATAATATTTTTGGAACAGATTTTTCATTTGATTTAGAAATAAGATTGGGTGCAGGTGCATTTGTTTGTGGTGAAGAAACAGCTTTATTAGCTTCAATTGAAGGATATAGGGGAGAGCCTAGAACGAAACCTCCTTTCCCAGCAAATAAAGGATTATGGGGGAAACCTACAATTATTAATAACGTAGAAACTTTTGCTAATGTTGCACCTATTATATTAAAAGGAGCAAAATGGTTTAGAAGCTTAGGAACTGAAAAATCCCCTGGAACTAAAGTGTTCGCTTTAGCAGGTAAAATTAATAATGTTGGTCTCGTAGAAGTTCCTATGGGAACAACATTAAGAGAAGTAATTTTTGATATTGGTGGTGGAATAAGAGGTAATAAAAAATTTAAAGCTGTACAAACCGGGGGTCCTTCAGGTGGGTGTATTCCTGCAGAGTATTTGGATACTCCAATAGATTTTGATACATTAACAGCATTGGGTTCTATGATGGGATCTGGTGGAATGATAGTAATGGATGAGAACACTTGTATGCCTGATGTTGCTAAATTTTATTTAGAGTTTTCTGTTGAAGAATCTTGTGGAAAATGTACACCATGTAGAATTGGTAATGTTAGACTTTTGGAAATACTAGATAAAATAACTTCAGGTAGAGCAACATTAGAAGATTTAGAAAGGATGCAAACATTAGGAAAAACTATAAAAGATTCTGCGCTATGTGGTTTAGGACAAACATCACCTAATCCTATTTTATCTACAATGCATTATTTTAAAGATGAATATGAAGCACACGTACTCGATAAAACATGTCCTGCTGGAGTATGTAAGAATTTAATTACTTATAAAATAGATAAGGAAAAATGTGTAGGATGTACTGCTTGTGCAAGAGTATGTCCAGTTGAAGCAATTAGTGGTTCAATTAAAAATCCTCACGAAATTGATCAAGAAGTATGTATTAAATGTGGCGCTTGTTATGCTACATGTAGATTTGGCGCTATAGAAAAGATATAGGGAGGAGGAAGGAATATGCCAAAAATTACTATAAATTGTAAAGAAGTTGAAGTGCCTGAAAATTACACTATTTTAGATGCTGTAAAATCTATAGGTGGATATGTACCAACTTTATGTTATATGAAATTAGATGATATAGGAATTGAAAATAAACCTGCTTCATGTAGAGTTTGTATGGTTGAAGTAGAAGGAAGAAGAAATTTGGCTCCAGCATGTGCTACCCCAGTTTCAGAAGGATTAGTTGTTAAAACTCATTCCAGAAGAGCTATTCAAGCTAGAAGAACTGCAGTACAATTATTGTTATCTGATCATCCACAAGATTGTTTGAAATGTCCAAAAAATGGAGAATGCGAATTACAAGATTTAGCTTCTGAATTAAATATTCATAATAATCCATATTTTGGAAAAATGTCTTTACATAAAAAAGATATTTCTGCAGCTATAATTAGAGATCCAAATAAATGTGTTATGTGTAGAAGATGTGAAACTATGTGTAATGAATTCCAAACTGTAGGTGTTTTATCAGCTGTAGATAGAGGATTTAATGCTGTAGTAAAACCAACATTTGACTGGACATTGGAAAGTACAGCATGTACATTTTGTGGTCAATGTGTTGCAGTATGTCCTACAGGAGCATTAGTTGAAAGATCCTATATTGATCAAGTATGGGATGCAATTGAAGATCCTAAAAAACACGTTGTTGTCCAAACAGCACCTGCAGTAAGGGTTGCAATAGGTGAAGAGTTTGGCTATGAACCTGGAACAATATCCACAGGCAAATTAGTTTCAGCTTTAAGAGTATTGGGATTTGATAAAATATTTGATACAAATTTTGCAGCAGACTTAACTATTATGGAAGAAGCATATGAATTTAAAGAAAGATTAGAAAATGGTGGATATATGCCAATGTTAACTAGTTGTTGCCCTGGTTGGGTAAAATTTCTAGAACATCAATTCCCTGAACTTTTAGAAATGCCTTCTTCAGCTAAATCACCACAACAAATGTTTGGTGCTGTAGCAAAAACATATTATGCTCAAAAAGCTGGAATTGATCCTAAAGATATTGTTGTTGTATCAATAATGCCTTGTTTGGCTAAAAAGTATGAAGCAAATAGAGAAGAATTAAGAGATTCTGGATACCAAGATGTTGATTATGTTATTACAACAAGAGAGTTAGCTGATATGATTAGAGAATCTGGGATTAATTTCCAAAACCTTCCAGATGGTGAATATGATAATCCTTTGGGAGAATCAACTGGTGCTGCTGATATTTTCGGTAGAACTGGTGGTGTTGCTGAAGCTGCTTTGAGGACTGCATATGAATGGATTACTGGTGAAGAATTAGGGAATGTTGATTTTGAAGCAGTAAGAGGATATGAAGGGGTTAGAATTGCTGAAGTTGATATAAAAGGAACAAAAATAAAAGTAGGTGTAGCTCACGGATTAGGTAATGTTAGAAAATTATTAGAAGATATAAGAGCTGGAAAAACTGAAGTTCACATGATTGAAGTTATGGCATGTCCAGGAGGTTGTGTCGGTGGTGGCGGACAACCTTATCATCATGGTGATTTTAATGTGATCAAAAGAAGAACAGAAGCAATAAATAAAATCGATAGAAATAAACCAATTAGAAAATCACATGAAAATCCATCTATTAAGAGAATATACGATGAGTTCCTTGGAAAACCTAATAGTGAAAAAGCTCATCACTTATTGCATACAGAGTACTTTGAAAGAGAATGGTTGTGATATAATAAAAGCGGGGATACCCCGCTTTTATTTATACTTTTATAAAGGAGGAGTTTTATGTATACCTACGGATTAATTCTTGTTGCTAATGACACTGATCAAGCTTATGAATTAGCTTCAAAATATGCAAAACGTTATGGAAATCATAATATATCTTCATGTATTAATTATTTAGAAGAAAAAAAGATGTTTGAAGATACTGTCAATGATTTGATAATTATGTATGAAAATTTAAAAGAAGCATCTAAAAATATGATAAATCGGTTTGAAAATAAAGTCTCTGAAGATGATTTTATTTTAAATCAATTAAAAGAAAATATGAAAAGATATGAAAATGGTAATTATGCTTATCCTGAAGAATGGAAACTTGTATTTCATGATGGAAAAGATTTTGTACATATTGATAATTATAAATACTTTGATGATATTAAAAGCAACAATGATTTGAAAAATTTATATTTATTAATAGTGGATATTTTTTAATAAAAATATATTTAAATTTGCTTTTCGATTTGTTGACTTTTTAAATAATATTTTATATAATAATATATATATTTTTT
>NZ_BAAHYY010000015.1:0-49045 GCF_054657315.1 Marinitoga arctica
CCTTGGTCTTGATAGAAATATTGGAACTCCTGATGATACTAAATCATAAATATATTTAGTTTTATCTACATATATATAATCACCTGTTATTATTTTTTTATAATCCTGTACTCCTATTGGTAATTTTTTCATCAGGTCACCTCCAAATTACTATAAACATTTATTCAAATTATGCTTATGCTTTCTTCTTTATTATAGCATAATTTAATAAAAAATTTATGTATAATACTATTGATTAGAAACAAATCTTAAGTTAAAAATACATGGGTAATAAAAAAACGTCATTCCTAACTGGAATGGCGTTTTTTTATTATTACATTTCTATACTTATCCTCTCAATTTCAATTGTTTATTAGCTACTGTTTCATTTAATCTTCGAACAGGGGTATTACGTGGGGCTCCTTTTAATATTTCAGGATCTGTCTTTGCTTCTTCTAATATTTTATACATAACTTCAACAAAATGATCTAACTCTTCTTTTGATTCAGTTTCAGTAGGTTCTATCATCATCGCTTCATGTACTATTAAAGGGAAATAAATTGTTGGTGGATGAATACTATAGTCCAATAATCTTTTTGCAAAATCTAATGTTTTTACTCCATATTCTTTTAAGAATGAACCATCAATAACAAACTCATGTTTACAAACATCATCAAATGCTATTTTAAATTCTTTTTCTAATCTTTTTCTTAAATAATTTGCATTTAAAACAGCCATTTCACTTGCAAATTTTAATCCTTCTTTTCCCATCATTAAAATATATGTATATGCTCTAACCAACACTGCAAAATTACCATAAAATGTTCTTAATCTTCCACAACTTTTTGGAATATCATAATCAAAGAAGTATTTTCCATCCTCATTAATATCAACTATTGGTTTTGGCAAATAGTTTTTTAATTTTCCTTTTACACCAACAGGACCGCTTCCAGGACCTCCCATTCCATGTGGCGTTGAAAATGTTTTATGTAAATTAATATGAACTATATCAAAACCCATATCTCCAGGTCTAACTTTACCCATTATAGCATTTAAATTTGCACCATCATAATATAACAATGCATTATGTTCATGAGCAATTTTAGCAATTTCCAATATATCTTTTTCAAATAAACCTAAAGTATTTGGATTAGTAAGCATAATTGCTGCTACACTATCATCCATTGCTTTTTTATATTCTTCTAAATCTACTCTTCCATCACTTCCAGATTTTACTTCAATAACATCAAAACCTGCCATTTTGGCAGAAGCAGGATTTGTTCCATGTGCTGAATCAGGTAATATAACTTTTGTCTTGTTAGTATAGCCATTATCTTCTATATATTTTTTTACAATAAGCATACCTGTTAATTCGCCATGTGCTCCAGCAGCTGGTTGTAAAGTAACTGCATCCATCCCTGTAATTTCACCTAAATAATTTTGTAGATTATACATCAACTCTAAAGCACCTTGCACTTGATCTTCTTCGAGATAAGGGTGTATGTTATTAAATAAATTTGCCATTTCTTCATTTAACATTGGATTATATTTCATTGTACATGATCCTAGTGGATAAAATCCACTATCTACAGAATGATTTTTTCTTTCTAATTCGTTATAATGTCTAACAATTTCTAATTCATGTACTTGGGGTAATCCAGGATCTTCTTTTCTTAATAATTCTTCTTCTAATTCAATTTCTGATTCAGGAACATCTAATTTCGGTAGAGAAAATGCTGTTCTTCCGTATTTATCTTTTTCAAAGATTAATTTCATCTACTTCACCTACCTTAGAAATTAAATAATCAATTTCTTCTTTTGTATTTAATTCAGTTGCACAGAATAAAGCATGATTTTTCATATTTTCAAAAAATCTTCCTAAATTTAAAGGGCCAATATATTTTTCTTCTATTAATTTTTTATTAAATTCATCCAAATCAAATTTAGGTTTAATTACAAATTCATTGAAAAATTCACCTTCAAAAACAGGTTCAAATTTTTCTGATTCAATTAATTTTTTAGCTAAATAATGTGCTTTTTGGTAACTTTGATATGCAATTTCTTTAAGTCCTTCTCTTCCAATAATGCTTAAATATACAGAAGCAACAACAGCCATTAATGCATGGTTGGAACAAATATTAGAAGTAGCTCTTGCTCTTCTAATATGCTGTTCTCTAGTTTGTAAAACCATTACAAAACCTCTTTTGCCTTCTTCGTCAACAGTTTCACCAATTATTCTTCCTGGCATTTGTCTAATATATTTTTGTTTTGACGCAAAAAATCCAAAAGTTGGTCCTCCAAAAGACATGTAATTTCCAAGTGACTGCCCTTCTCCAACAACAATATCTGCACCTAAATTACCTGGAGCTTCTAATAAACCTAAAGATATTGGATATGAATTTACTATCAATAACACCTTTTCAGGCAAAACTTCTTTTATTTGTTTTATATTCTCAACTACACCAAAAAAGTTAGGATAAGATATTACAACAGAACTTGTATTTTCATCTAATTTTGTTTTTAAATCTTCCAAATCTATTCTTCCTGATTTTTCATCAAAATTTATTAATTCAATTTCTATATCTTGAGATTCTGTATATGTTTTTGATACTTCTATGTATTCAGGGTGTAAAGATTTTGCTACCAATGATTTATGTTTTTTATTTACCCTTGCTGCCATTAAAATAGCTTCAGCAACAGCAGTTCCGCCGTCATACATAGAAGAGTTTGCAACTTCCATTCCGGTTAATTCGCATATAGCTGTTTGAAATTCATATAATGCTTGTAATGTGCCTTGAGAAACCTCAGCTTGGTATGGAGTATATGCTGTTAAAAAGTTTCTCTTTGTTGCTAATTGATATACTGCTGATGGAACGTAATGTTTATATATACCAGCACCCCTAAACATAGCATAATTTTCTAAATTCACATTTCTTTCAGATAATTCTAATAATTCTTTTTTTACTTCTATTTCAGATTTTGATTTTGGTATATTTAACTCACCTTCAAATAATTTAGGTACATCTTTATATAATTCTTTTATATCATTAATTCCTATTACAGTCATCATTTCTTTAATATCTTCTTCTGTGTGTGGAATATATGGAAATCTTTTCACCTAATTCACCTCACTCTTAAAATTTCAAAGACCCGGAAATCCGGGCCTATGATTATAATGAGTTTTTGTATTCTTCTTCTGATAATAGATCATTTAATTCGTTTTCATCGGATATTTCTAATTTAACAATCCAACCTTTTCCTTCTGCATCATCATTAATGATTTCAGGTGATGCATCCAATTCTTCATTTACTTCAATAACTTTTCCTGAAATTGGAGAGTAAACATCACTAGCAGACTTTACTGATTCTACAGCACAAAGCACTTCGCCTTTTTTTACTTCTTTACCTATTTCCGGTAATTCAACGAATGTAACATCGCCTAATTCTTCAGCAGCATGTGATGTTATACCTATTGTAGCTGTATTTCCTTCTACTTCTACCCATTCATGTGATTTAGTAAACTTTTTCATTCTCATACCCTCCTAAGTTATTTTCTAGTTTTTACACTACCTCTATAAAATGGTGTTTTTATTACTTTAGCTTTTATTCTTTTTCCTCTAATTTCAACTTCAATTTCAGTATCTTTTTTATAATAAGGTTTATTTAGCATTGCTAAAGCAACAGGTTTATCTAAAGTGGGAGAAACTGTACCACTTGTTATAAATCCTATTTCTTCATCACCGACAAATACTTTATAACCATGTCTTGGAATGCCTTTTTCTAACATTTCGATACCTTTTAATCTTCTTCTTATTCCAGTCTCTTTTTCTTTTAATAATTCTTCTTTTCCTATAAATTCTTTATCCATATCAACTGCCCATTTTAGTCCAGCTTCAAATGGTGTTATGTCATCAGTCATATCATTTCCATATAATAAATATGTAGCTTCTAACCTCAATGTGTCTCTTGCTCCTAGTCCTGCTGGTTTTCCGCCATATTTAGGTAATAATTCAATTAATTTTCTCCACATAGGTACAGCAGCTTCTTTATCGAAATATATTTCAAATCCATCTTCTCCAGTATAACCTGTTCTTGATACTAAGCATTGAATGCCGTTAATTCTACCTTCTGTAAAATTATAATATGATATTTTTGTTAAATCAACCCCTGAAATTTCTTGTAACATTTCTTCAGATCTTGGTCCTTGAATAGCTATTTGTGTAGTTTTATCGGAAATATTAATTACATCCACATCAAAATTTTCTGATTGTTTTTTTATCCAACTATAATCCTTTTCAATATTTGAAGCATTTACAACTAACAAGATATGTGTATCTGAATATTTATAAGCTAATAAATCATCTATAATTCCACCATTTTTATTTAACATAGGGGAATATACAATTTCACCAGGTTTTATTTTTTCTACATTATTTGTAATTATATAATTTACAAATTTAACGGCCTCTTTACCTTTGATATCTATTTCACCCATATGAGACACATCAAATATACCTACATTATTTCTTACACTATGATGCTCATCCTTTAAAGAAGAATACCATACAGGCATTTCCCATCCACCAAAAGGTACCATTTTTGCGCCTAATCTTACATGTTCTTCATAAAGTGGAGTTTTTTTTAAATTTTCCATCAATCTGCCTCCTTGTTTTCTAAAATTTCTTTAGCTTTATTATAATCTTCTTCATCAACATAGATATTCATTATTGTTCCATTACCAAAAAACTCTCTACCAACCCCAATTTCTTTTGGAGATTTTATAAATGTTTTAATTCCTTCTGATTCTAATAATTGTTTGATCATCTGTGCTTCAAAATCATTTATATATGTTTTCAATTCTTTCCACATAATATCACCTCATTTGTATTATACATCTAAAATTTGTTTTTATAAAGAAAAGAAATTTTATAAAAAACATGGTATAATAACAATAAACGGTAATAAATGAAAAAAATTTCATATATTCATAGATTTTCACGTTTTATAACATAAGGAGGGAGAGAAAAATGTCAAAAATTAAAAAAATTGGAATTATTACCAGTGGTGGAGATGCGCCAGGAATGAATGCGGCTGTTAGAGCTGTTACAAGAACCGCTGCTTCAAAAGGCATAGATGTAATAGGATTTTATAAAGGATATGCTGGGATTTTAGATAAAGATTATGTAGAATTAACTTATTCTTCTGTTGGTGGAATAATGGAAAAAGGCGGAACTATTTTAAGAACAGCAAGAGTTCCAGAGTTTAAAAACCCAGAAATTAGGGCTGAAGCTGCAAAAAATTTAAAAGATTTAGGAATTGATGGATTAGTGGTAATAGGTGGAGAAGGTAGCTTAACAGGAGCTAAATTATTGTTTGAAGAACATGAGGTGCCTGTAATCGGTATACCTGCTTCTATTGATAATGATATTCCAGATACAGATATGGCTATAGGTGTAGATACTTGTTTGAATACAGCAGTAGATGCTATGCAAAAATTAAAAGATACCGCATCTTCTCATGAAAGGGCATTTATAGTAGAAGTTATGGGAAGAGGTTCTGGATATATAGCTTTAATGTCTGGATTATCGGTTGGTGCTGAAGCTGTTATTATTCCAGAGGTTCCTGTAAATTATGATGAATTAACCGACAAAATATGGCAAGAAAGAAAAAGAGGAAAAATAAATTGTATTGTTGTTGTAGCTGAAGGTGCAGCAAGTGCTTATTCTGTAGCAAGACATTTTGAAAATAAAATAGGATATGAAACAAGAATAACAATTTTAGGACATATTCAAAGAGGAGGTTCTCCTACAGCATTTGATAGAATATTAGCTTCTAGGATGGGATATTCAGCTGTTAATTTTCTGTTAGAAGGTAAATTTGGAACTATGGTCGCTTTAGAAAAAGGACAAACTGTTACTGTTTCATTAGATAAAGTGTTAAATGAAAAGAAAGTAGTGGATCCTAAATTAATTGAATTAGTAGATACATTATCATAAGGAGTGATAGCATGAGAAAGACAAGAATTGTTGCAACTATAGGACCAGCTACAGAATCAGAAGAAATGGTAAGAGAATTAATAAAAGCAGGTGCAGATGTTTTAAGATTAAATACATCACACGAAAGTCCGGATGTTCATAAGAAAAGAATAGAGACAATAAAAAAAGTTAGAAAAGAATTTGACAAACCAGTAGCTATATTATTGGATCTAGCCGGTCCAAAAATAAGAACGGGAAATTTTAATAAAGACGAAATAACTTTACAAGAAGGACAAGAATTTGTACTTACTTCAGAAGATGTTATTGGAGATGAAACAAAGGTTTCTATTAATTATAAAGGATTACCTAAAGATGTAAAACCAGGTGATTTAATTTTAGTGAATGATGGTAAATTAAAGTTAGAGGTTGTTGATACTGATGGAATTAATATAAAAACAAAAGTGAAAAATACTGCTACTATCACACACAGAAGAGGAATAAATGCTCCAGGCGCAGATATAAAAATACCTGCATTAACAAATAAAGATAAAGATTATATTAAATTTGGTATTGAAAATGATGTAGATTATTTTGCATTATCATTCGTTAGAAAACCAGAAGATGTAATTGAAATGAGAGAAATATTAAATTCTTTAAATGCTAAAGATGCCCAAATCATTAGTAAAATAGAAACAAAACAAGCTATTGATAATGATTTAGAAAAAATCATTGAATTATCTGATGCGGTAATGGTTGCAAGAGGTGATTTAGGAGTAGAGGTTGAAGCAGAAAAAATACCAGTATTACAAAAACGAATTATTAGTATAGCAAATAAAAAATCAAAACCTGTAATTACAGCAACACAAATGCTTGAAACAATGATAGAAAACCCTGTTCCAACAAGGGCTGAAACTACAGATATAGCAAATGCTATTCTAGATGGAACTGATGCAATTATGTTATCTGGAGAAACATCGATAGGTAAATATCCATTAGAAGCTGTAAGAGTTATGGATAGAGTGGCAAAAGAAACAGAACCTTATATAAACCATTATGGTGCTTTATTTTATGATTTTGATGAAGAAGATTCAACTACAAATGCAATTTCAAAAGCAGCGAATGAAATAGCTATTTCAAGTGGAATAAAAACAATTGTTGCTGTTACAGATAAAGGATTTACTGCTAGAGCAGTTTCAAGATATAGAGAAAATGTAAATATTATAGCTGTAACTCATTCAGAAAAAACCTATAATAGATTGGCACTTGTATGGGGAGTAAAACCTATTATAGTTAATGAATTTGTAAGTACTGACACTATGTTATATATAGTAAAACAAACATTAAAGAATGAGGAATTAGTTAAACCTGGTGAAAAAATTATTTTCACAGCAGGAATTCCATATGGTTTTTCAAGTAAAACAAACTTCCTTCATATAGCAGAAATAAAATAAACTGTGCGACATGCACAGTTTATTTTTTTAATTTATAAATTTCATCAATATTATTATTAAATATTTCAACTAAATCCGGATCAAATTTTATTCCTTTAAGATCATTTATATACTTAATTGCATCATTCAAATCCCATGCTTTACTATAAATTCTATCCTGGGTTAAGGCATCAAAAACATCAGTTAGAGCTACAATTCGTGCTTCTAACAAAATACTATCTCCTTTTAATCCATAAGGATAACCGCTTCCATCCCAATTTTCATGATGTTGAAGAGAAATATTAGCTGCTATTTTAAATATATCCCAATTCGAATCACGTAAAATTTTATAACCTATTATTGTATGTTCTTTCATAATTTCAAATTCTTCTTCAGTTAATTTACCTGGTTTTTTTAAAATATCATCAGAAATACCTATTTTTCCTATATCATGTAAAGGAGCTGATAATTTTAAATTTTCTAATTTTTTATCGTCAAAACCATATCCCTTACCTAAAATATATGAAAATTCTGCAACATTTTTTACATGTTTTCCAGTTTCATGTGATCGTTTTTCTATTATTTCTGACAATGTATATATTATACTTTTAGATGTTTTGTTAATTTCAGTAGAAAATTTTATAGCTTCAAAACTAAGAAATAAACTCTTTACGTATGTTAATATAATACCTCTCTCAATTGAATCTATTTTTTCACCAAATTCAATCATAAATATACCATCAATATTATTGTGTGTAAAATTCATTTTTATTATATTATCATTATTTTTAATTAAATCAATCTTTTCTCCAAATTCATTTTTATTATATAAAATATATATTTTAAATTTTTGGGTTATCATATAAGAAAAAATAAACATTTTTGTTTTTTTAATCCATTCTTCAAAAAAAGTGTATATATCTTCATTAAAATAAACAGTGGGAGATTCTATAATTATTTTCTCTAATCCTTTCACACCATTTTCTAATAAAATAATGTCTTTATATGATCTTAGTAAAGTTAAAATAACTGTTTTAATCTTAACATCATTCAGATCTTTTTTTCAATATAGGCATTAACATCATATTCATAGACCACCATTTCTTCATTTGCTTTTTCTGGTCGAGCCGTTTCTAGGGCTATTCTTATATTTCTATTTTTTAACACATTTCTTACATAATTTATAAGTTTCAATCCTGTATTTTCATCTTCCATTACTAAATCAGTTATTAATATAGCAATATCTTTTTCTTTTGAGAGTATGTCTATTGCATCAGAAAAAGAAAATGCGTGATATAATATGATTTCATCATTTTTAAATTTTAAATTGGTTACGACCTTTTCAAAATATAAATGTACTATTTTATCATCATCTGTCAATAAAACTTTCCATTTTTTCATGTTATCACCTAATAAAATATATTAATTCAAATTAATTATACTACATTTTTAAAATTTTGCAAAATTAAAACCCCTGCTAAAGCAGGGGCTAATCCATTACTATTTCTGCAGGATATTCTATCTCTTCTAACTTTCTTAAAATAACCTCAATATCACAGCTAGGCGAATTTAAATATACCTTTTTTTCATCAAGCTTTACTTCAAAATCTTTAACACCTATTTCATTTAATGCATTTGTTATTTTCATAACGCAATGTTGACATCCCATATCTGGAACGAATAACTTCATATCCATATAATTACCTCCTTTTAATTCTTAAAGAATTTAATACTACAGTTATAGAGCTAAATGCCATAGCTGCTTCTGCAATAGCTGGATGTAATAAACCAGACATTGCTGCAGGTATTGCAATAACATTATAAAAGAATGCCCAGAATAAATTAGATTTTATTATAGAAAAAGTCTTTCTTGATATTTCTACAGTATCAACAATTTTTGAAACTCCACCTTTAACTATTATTACATCAGCATTATCTATTGCTAAGTCTGTTCCGCTACCTATAGCAACTCCGATGTCAGCACCTTTTAAAGCAGCAGCATCATTCATGCCATCTCCTACCATAAGAGTTTTGTATCCTTTTGCTTGATAATTTCGAACAATATTTAATTTATCTTCTGGTTTTATACCTGCTAAAACTTCTTCAATTCCCACTTCTTTTGCAACTGCTTTAGCAGTTTTTTCATTATCTCCTGTAGCCATAACAGGTATAATTCCTATTTTTTTAAATTCTTCTATAGCTTTTTTAGAATCTTCTCTTATTCTATCTGCTATAGCAATGTATCCTAGAAAATTATCATTTTCATAAACTTCAACGACAGTATTTCCTTTTTCATATAATTTATCATATTTATTTTTAGGTTTTCCAATAAAATATTCATTATTATTATATGAAGCCTTCATCCCTTTTCCACTTATTTCTTCAATGTTTTCTATTTTTATTTTTTCTCTAGATAACTCAGAAATTGCTTTGGCTAATGGATGATTAGACATATTCTCAATAGAAGCAATAATTTTTATTTTTTCTTCAGGAATAGTATATTCTACAACTTGTGGTTTTCCTTCTGTTATTGTTCCTGTTTTATCCATAATTACAACTTTTACATCTTTAGATGTTTGGATAGCTTCAGCATTTCTTATAATTAACCCCCTTTTAGCAGCTTCTCCTGTTCCAGCGACTAATGCCATAGGAGTTGCAAGCCCTAAAGCACAAGGACAGGCTATAACTATAGTTGCAACAAAAACAAATACACCAAATGATAAAGGTTCATTTGTGTTTAATATCCATGGAAATATATTTCTAGCACCTTCTAGAAAATTATACATATTTTCAAAATTAAAATACCAAAACAAACCACTAATCAAAGCCAAAAGCATTACTGTAGGTACGAACCATAGTGTTATTCTATCTGCTAGAGCTTGAATAGGGACTTTAGCTCCTTGAGCTTCTTGAATAAGTTTTATCATTTGAGATAAAAAAGTATTTTCTCCAACTTTTGTCACTTTAACTTTTATTACTCCTGTAAGGTTTAATGAACCTCCTATTACTTCATTTTCTTCATTCTTTTCAACAGGCAAGGATTCTCCTGTGATCATTGATTCATCAATTGATGTTTTTCCTTCAATTATAATTCCATCAACTGGAATTCTTTCTCCTGGTTTAACTAAAACAATAAATCCCTCTTTAACTGCATCTATTGGCATAAGTAATTCTTCATCCTCTACTAAAACTCTGGCTTCTTTTGCTTGTACATTCATTAATGATTTTATCTCTTTTGCTGCTTTATCTCTTAAATGAGATTCAATAAATCTTCCTGTAATGTGTAAAGCCATTATCATTGCACCAATTGTTCCAAATGATGCAATTGGGAAGCCGAATGAATTAAGTAATGCTGTTATCCAAGAGGCTACCGATCCGAAAAGAATTAATGTATCCATGTTTGTATGAAAATGACTTAATGCAATCCAGGCACCTTTTATTGTTTTTCTACCTGTATAGAATATTACGTATCCTCCGGCAATAACTTCTATAACAGAAAATCCAGGTATTTCTTTCCAAATCATATGAATTAGCATCATAATAGAAATTGGAATAGTAACAAGCAAAGATAAAATTAAATTTTTCTTTGCTTCTTGGTATCTCTTTTTCTCTAAATCTTGACTCATATCTGTAGAAATATCATATCCAACTTTTTGAACAGCTTCTTTTAATTTTTCAAATGATATGTCATCTTCGGCTACTACAAAGGCAGTTTCTGTAGCTAAATTAACAGCTGAGAATTTTATGCCATCAACTTTTTTCAAAGCCCTTTCTACAGTTTTCGCACACGTTGCACATGTCATGCCAACAACTCTAAAATTAACCTTTTTTTCTATTTTCCCACTCATTTTATCACCTCTAATCACAACATCCTTCTTCACTATTTTTTAATTTCATTTCAATATTAGGTATAATATCATTTTTTAATTTTTCCCAATAATCATATGCAATCATAGACCATTCTTCCCCAGGGCATCCGCCCATCGTCATTATAACATCAAGTGTTTCGAGTAATTCTTCCTCTGTTACACCATTTTCATAAGCTAATTTAACATAGCCTTTTACACAAGGTTCACATTTTATAATAGCAGATATGGCCAAAGCCATTAAAAGTTTGTGTTTCCCAAGTAACGAGCCATCAGAATAACTTTGTTGTCTCATTCTTACTAAAGCTCCAGACGTTTTTGCTGTTTTTTTTCTCCATTTTTTTAAATCCATACTACCCCTCCTCTGGTGGGTTCTTATATTAAATTATATCTTTATAATGTTTCGAAAATATTAAATTTTAAATAAGATAAATTTTATCAGTATAAAAAATATGGGATCCTTTGAGGAATCCCATATGATTTTTAATTTTTTAGTTTAATTCTACATAAAAAGCTTTTCCCATTTATCTTCCTCGGATATATGAATAAAGTTTATTCCTGCTTTAAGGGAAGCTTTATCAAATTCAGAATCTCCTATCATTACACATTCTTCAAAACCAATATTCAATTTATCCAAAATCTCTATAAAATAGTTTGGATTGGGTTTACAGAAATGAGAATTTTCCATATAAGAAATATAGTAGAAATTTTCAGGAAGCATATTGATAAAATTTATTCTATGATGAACAGCAATTTCTGGAAATACAGGATTTGATGCGAATATCAATTTATGATTTGTATTTTTTATTTTGTTTATCAATTTAATGTTAGGTTCGATGATTTTTTTTAAATTTTGGAAATAATTCATATAATAATCCCAAAAAATGTTATACCAATAATCTTTGTTTTTACCTGTTATTTTTTCCATTTCTTTAAGAAAAAATTCTAAGTTATTTAAATCTTTATCATTTTTCTTAATAAGATTTTTTGTAGCTTCTAAAATATGATTAATTACATTAACATCATCTATATTTGTATAATCTAAAAAACTTTTAAAATAATATTTTTGAAAAATCTCTTCAGATGTTTTGATTAATGTTCCATCATAGTCTAAAAATATATACATATTTTTCCTCCTTTAATAAAAAAGGTCTGGATTGTGGGGAGAGGGAGAGATTCACAATCCAGACAATGGTTAGTTTTTTCTATTAATGTTATGAAATAATTTTTGTACCAGTTTTTCCTTCTAAAGCTTCTTTTAATTTTTCCATATCAGTAATTAATGCTGGTTTTCCAGAATTTTTTACGAAAGATATGCAGGCTTCTATTTTAGGTAACATACTGCCTTTTGCAAAGTGGCCTTCTTCAATATATTTTTCAGCTTCTTCTATTGTAATTGTATCTAAAGCTTTTTGGTTTGGTTTGTTAAAGTTAAGATAAACTTTTTCTACAGCTGTCAAAATAATAAATTCATCAGCATTTAATTCTTTTGCTAGAAGCGCAGAAGCTCTATCTTTATCAATAACAGCTTCAACGCCTTTTATTTCACCATTTTCATTAATTATAACTGGTATTCCGCCACCGCCACCAGCTACAACTATAACATCATTTTCAACTAAATCTTTAATTGTATTTTTTTCAATTGCGTCTAACGGGATTGGTGAAGGAACAACTCTTCTCCAACCTCTACCAGCATCTTCTTTGAAAATCCAACCTTTTTCTTCCATCATTTTTTTAGCTTCTTCTTCACTATAAAAAGGTCCTACAGGTTTTGTTGGGTTTTTAAATCCTGGATCATTTTTGTCTACAACTATTTGTGTTACTACTGTAGCAATATCTTTTTTTATATTTCTTTCATTTAAAATATTTTTTAACTCTTGAACAATCATATAACCTAAATATCCTTGTGTCATTGCACCTAGAACATCCATTGGAAATGGAGGTATTGTGTCTTTGGCAATATCTTGTTGCAATAATAAATTTCCAACTTGAGGTCCATTACCATGTGTAATTATAATATCATAATCCATCTCTATCATATCAGCAAGATATGAGGCTGTTACTCTAATGTTTTTGAACATATTTTCAGCTGTAGGTTTTTCACCAGGTCTGTTCATTGCGTTCCCACCTATAGCAACAACTGCTAACTTTTTCATACTTTTCCCCCCTGACATATTTTATAATGTAGCTATCATAATAGCTTTTATTGTATGCATTCTGTTTTCTGCTTGATCAAATACTTTTGAATGCCTGCTTCTAAATACTTCATCAGTTACTTCTCTAATATCTAAACCTCTTTCTTTAGCTTCTTTAGCAACAACTGTTTCAAAATCATGGAATGAAGGAAGACAATGCAAGAAAATAACATTAGGATTTTCTGTTCTTTTAATTAAGTCCATATCTACCCTGTAAGGAGTTAACAATTCAACTCTTTCAGGCATTTTATCTTCTTCACCCATTGAAACCCATACATCAGTATATATAACATCCGCATTTTTAACTCCATCTAAATCTGGGGTATATTCAATTATTGCGCCAGTTTCTTTAGCAGTTTCTAAAGCTTCGTTCATCATTTCATCAGAAGGTTTTAATGATTCTGGTCCAACTGCAACATAATGCATACCTAATTTTGCGGAAATTCTCATTAAAGTATTTGCAACGTTATTTCTAGTATCTCCAATAAATACAACTTTCATTTGATTCAAAGGCTTATGAATAAATTCCATCATTGTCATAACATCAGCTAAACCTTGAGTAGGATGAGCTTCATCTGTTAATCCATTCCATACAGGGACACCAGAATATTTTGCTAAATCTTCAACAACTTTTTGTTTGAATCCTCTATATTCAATTCCATCATACATTCTTCCTAGAACTTTTGCTGTATCTTCAATAGATTCTTTTTTCCCCATTTGACTATTAGTTAGAAAAGTGACATGTGCTCCTTCATCTAATGCAGCAACTTCGAAAGCTGTTCTAGTTCTTGTTGAAGTTTTATCAAAAATTAAAACAATATTTTTTCCTTTTAATGTTTCTGTTCTAATACCTGCTCTTTTTTTAGATTTTAAATCAAAAGCTAAATCTAATAAATATTTTATTTCTTCTGGAGTATAATCTTTTAATGATAATAAACTTCTTCCTTTTAAATTAATAGGCATAATTTCTCCTCCCTTTATTTTGAATATTCGTGTCTAATTATACAACTTGTTTTTGATTTATCAAAATCAAAAAAATAGGAAAAAAAGACAAGTATGAAGAAAATTTCATAATTATTCCTTTTTATTATGAATATGCGTAAGTATAATTGAGTATGCGCAATAAGCATTAAGTATGATATAATAATATAATAAATATGTTTTATTTGTGTATCGTTAATAAGATGATTGGAGGGGGAAAAATGATAGGTGTCATAGGTAGTTCAAATATGGATATAGTATTGACTGTGGAGAAATTTACCAATCCTGGAGAAACTCAAAAAGCTATCTCTATAGAATATTTTCCAGGCGGGAAAGGTGCAAATCAAGCAGTTACAGCAGCTAAACTTTCAAAGGATAATGTTTATTTTTTTACAGCTCTTGGTAATGATGACTTTGGTAAAATATTAGCTAATAATTTTGATAAATTAAATATTAGAGGATATATATACACAGATTTACCTACTGGAAGGGCTTATATTGAAGTTACAAAAAATGGGGAAAATAGAATCATTTTATTTGAAGGTGCAAATGGTTTTATTACATCAGATATTATAAAAAGAAAGCTAGATGTTTTGAGTGAATATAAAATATTTTTATTGCAGAATGAAATCCCATTTGAAACATCTTTACATATAGCCAAAACACTTTATTCTAAAAAGAAGATCATTATATTTGATCCGGCACCAGCTCAAAACATTGAAATGGAAATATTTAAATATGTGGATTATTTTACACCTAACGAAGAAGAATTTAAATATTTATCAAAAAAATTTTTTAATTTGAATCCTGAAAAAAATTTGAAAGAAATTTTAAGAAAATTTTTTAATTTAGGTGTAAAAAATATATTATTAAAACAAGGGGAAAAAGATATAATTTTGTATAATAGAAATTTAATATTAAAAATACCTGTGTTTAAAATAGATAATGTTGTGGATACAACTGCAGCGGGTGATGTGTTTAATGGGGCTTTAGCTGTTGCTTTAGAAGAGAATAAAAATATAAAAGAAGCTATACAATTTGCATCAGCTGCAGCAGGAATTTCTGTAACAAGAAAAGGAGCACAATCTTCTATTCCTACTCGGCAAGAAGTAGAAGACTTTTTAATCAAAAATAGGGCCTAAGGCCCTATTGATTTAATACTGAGTACCCTATTAGAGTTATGAATAATCCTAAAATTGATAAAAGTATATATTTAGTTGCAGTTTTCTTAGTCCTGTCAACCTTAAATTTTATATCTTTTTTAAACTCTCCTTTTTCATTATAAACAATTATACTTGTAATATAGCTATCATCTTCTAAATTTATAGGAAAGTATAATATATTCTTCCCTGGATAAATTCTTTTTTCTTCGTTGAACAATTTGATATAACCATATGTATTTGAGTATAAAATGATTTTAAGATTATCATTATACCAGTCGTCATTAGGAGATATAACTTTTGTATAAGAAATAATTTTAACTTTAGGAACAACTTGTTGAGATAAACCAATATCTAATTCTTCGTTTTCTAATAAAAATTCAAACTCTTTATTGTTATATTTTACTAACATCTTTCCTGCGGGAATAATAAATTTTTGTTTTTGTGAGTAAACATCATATTCTTCATTATTTATTTTTATTTTTTCTGGATATTTCTTTAAATAAAACGTTACTGTAGCTATTGATGAATCATTAATATATTTTAATCGTACAATTTGGCTATATGTTGTATTTGTACTTCCAAACGTGAAAATAAAACTAAAATTAATATTTGTATAACTTAAAGAAATTATGCTAATATATAGCATTACGAATAATAAAAACAACTTTTTCATTTTATCGCCTCACTTTGTCCACCTTTCACCTACACTTATATCAACTTTAAGTGGAACATCTAGGGCAACGGCATTTTCCATAGTTTCTTTTACAATTTTTGAAATTTCATTTACTTTATTTTTGGGCAATTCTATTACTATTTCATCATGTACCTGAAGTATCATTTTTGCATATTCTGGTAATGCATTATCTAATTTTATCATGGATATTTTCATAATATCAGAAGCTGTACCTTGAATAGGTGTATTTATAGCCATACGTTTTAAATCGTTTTTATTTAATCTTAGGTTGTTTAAAAACCTTTTCCTGCCAAATAATGTTTCAACATAACCATTTTTTGCTAAATCAGACAATATTTGTTTTTGATATTTCTCCACATTTTTATATAATTCAAAATACTTTTTTATAAATATACCAGCATCTTCAATAGAAATACCTGTTCTTTCAGATAATCCATATGAAGAAACACCATAAATAATAGAAAAATTAATCATTTTTCCGATTTGTCTCATATGATTATCAACATCTTTTTCTTTTACATCAAATAGTTTTGCAGCTGTAATAGTATGAATATCAAAATCATTTCTAAATGATTCAATTAAAACAGGATCTTTGCTCATATGTGCTAATACTCTTAACTCAATTTGAGAATAGTCTGCGCTTAAAAGAACATAATTGTCTTTTTCTGCTTTAACAGCTCTACGAATTTTTTCGCCTTCAACCTCTCTAATAGGTAAATTTTGGAGATTAGGATCACTACTACTTAATCTTCCAGTTGCAGCGCCGGTTTGGTTAAATGAGGTATGAACACGATTTGTCTTTTTATTAACTAGTTTTGGAATTGATTGAATATATGTTGACAATAATTTTTGATATTTTCTGTAATTTAGAATTTTTTGAATAATAGGATGATCGTTTTTCATTTCTTCAAGTACTTGAGCGTTTGTAGAAAATTGACCCCCTTTTGTTTTTTTCTTAGGGGATAAACCTAGTCTTTCAAATAATAATTCTCTAATCTGTTTAGGGGAATTAGGATTTATTTCATATCCTGCAATATTTTTAATTTCTTCTAAAATATTTTTAGTGATTTGTGTATATTCTTTTTCTAATTCTTTTAAATAAGGAATGTCAAAGTAAACTCCATTTAATTCCATTTTAGTTAATACTGGAATTAAAGGATTTTCAATTTCAAATAGTATCTTTTCTAATTCAAATTCATATATTTTTGGTCGTAAAACATAAAACAATCTTAAAGTAATGTCTGCATCTTCTCCTGAATATTCAGCTACTTTTTTTGAATCTATATCTTTTAAAGTATTGGCAAATAATGTTTCATTTACAACATCAGTATATTTTATAGTTTCATAATTCAAATATTTTTTTGCAAGATCATCCATGTTAAACCGTCTTGAATCAGGTGAAATAAGATATGCTGCAATCATTGTATCAAAATAAGGAGTTTTTAAATCAAAACCGTTTACTTTCATTACAGAAAGATCATATTTTAAATTTTGACCTACTAAATTTTTATCTTTTAGTATTTCCCATAAATCTTTTAATACTTTAATTTTTGTTTCATGCGATATTTTAGATAGATCAATATAATATCCATTTTTTGGTTTATAAGATATAGCAACGCCCAAAATTTCGGCTTTAAATGGATCTATAGAAGTGGTTTCCAAATCAAAAGAAATAATATCTTGTTCTTTTAAACTTTGGAAAAAGTTTTCTAAATCATCTATTTCCAAAAGTTCATAATCGCCTTTTGATGATAAATCATCTATTTCTGGTAAGTTATTGACTTTAACAACTTTTTTTTGTTCTTTAAAACCCAATTCCCTTATTATAGATTTAAATTCAAACTCATTAAGTAATACTTCTAGGTTTTTATTAAATCCTCTATAAATATAATCTTCCCAATTAATATCCAGTGGTATGTCAGTAACAAGTTGAACTAGTTTTTTACTTAAAAAAGCCATTTCTTTTCCATCAATTAATTTTTTCTGAATAGATTTAGTAGTATTTCTAACATTTTTATATATTTCTTCTAAAGAACCAAATTCTTTTATCAGCTTAGTTGCAGTTTTTTCTCCAATTCCTTTAACACCTGGAATATTATCTACAGCATCACCTGTTAATGCGAGGAAATCTTGTATCTTTTCAGGTCCAAACCCGTATTTTTCATAAACTTTTTTAACATCATATTCTCTAATATCAGTAATGCCTCTTCCTATTCTTAACATTTTTATTTTCTCATTAACAAGTTGCATTAAATCTTTATCTGAAGAGAAAATAAATATCTCCTCAAATTCTTTTTGCCCTTTTAATGCTAAAGTTGCTATTACATCATCTGCTTCATAGCCTTCTTCAGCGATTGTTTTGATTCCTAAAGCGTTAATTATTTCTAATATATAAGGTATTTGGTCTTTAAATATTTTAGGAGTTTCTGGTCTATTAGCTTTGTAGCTTTCAAGTAACTTGTGTCTATAGGTAACAGTTTTTCTGTCCATTACAAAAATAATAGCATCTTCATCTTTTAAAATATATTTATCTAGTATCTTTAGTATCATTTTAGTAACACCATAGATGGCATTTGTTGGAATGCCAGTAGATGTTTTAAGTTCTTGATCAAGTGCAAAAAAAGCTCGATAAGCTATACCACTACCATCTATTAAATATAAATTTCTCATTATTTCTTCCCTCTATTCAGCCCTTATGTATTTTTTTGTGCCATCTGGTAATTTGAACTTGATAACTACACCTTTTGCTGGTTTTTCTTCTCCCCTATAAAATTTATGTATGTTTTGTGGAGTGATTCCATATTTTGCTCCATCTGCACTAATATGAGCATCAAAAGGATGTTCTGAGTAAACAAATACAGTTACTTCTACTTCTTTCATATAAACACCTCCAAAAAATTAAAATAATTTTTCCGAATCCAATAATAAGGTAACCGGACCATCATTGATTAGATGTACTTTCATATCTGCTTGAAATACTCCTGTTTCAACTTTTATATCATATTTACTCTTTACATAATTGACAAATTTTTCATAATATTCATTTCCTTTTTCAGGTTTAGCTGCATTTGAATAAGATGGTCTTCTTCCTTTTCTACAATCACCATATAATGTAAATTGAGAAACAATTAATATTTCACCTTTAATGTCTAATAAAGATAAATTCATTTTATTATTTTCATCTTCGAAAATTCTTAAATTCATTATCTTATCTGCCAACCATTCAATATCTTTTTCGGTATCATTTTGACCTACTCCAATTAATACCAAAATTCCTTTATCTATTTTACCTACAGTTTTTTCTTCTACATCAACATGTGCTTCTAATACTCTTTGGACAACTGCTCTCAAACTTAACTCCTCCTTACACTATAAATTCCTTTTAGGTTTTTTATTGCAGTTAAAACTCTCATTAAATGCTGAACATCTCTAACAGCTAAACGCATTTTTAAATCTATTTTATCTATTTTTCTTGATGTTTCATACATTTCTATATTTGCTTTTTCCATTTTTATTACCCTTCTAATATCATCAAGAATAGATTTTTTCTCCATTTCTATAAGTAAGTGTGTAACGAATTTTGAATTTTCAGTATCATTTGTTATCCAGGTAACTTTAACTATTCTGGATATAGGGACCTCTTTTATATTTAGGCAATTTTTTCTATGAACGCCAATTCCTTTTCTACTAACAATTCCTATAATATCATCACCTAAAACAGGATTGCAACATTTTGCAAAATATACATCAATACCTTCTTGGCCATCAACAATTATTCCAATACCTTTCCTTTTATATTGTATTTTTTGAGATTCATAAATCTCTTCTTTTTCTTTATTTTCTTTAAAAATTTCTTTAGATTCAAATAATTTATATATTTCTTTTGGGTTAACATCACCAAATCCAAGCCTAATATATAATTCTTCTTCATTTTTAATTTTGTTTCTTTCGCAAAAGGTTTGATTATCTTTTATTTCATGAATTAAATTATCAATGGACATGTTTAATTCTTTAGCGATTTCTCTAATTTTCTCTCGTCCTTTTTCTTCAAGATTTTTTTCATTTTTAAGTCTATAATATCTCTTTATTTTATGTTTTGTTCTTGAAGATTTTGCATATTTTAGCCAGTCTATACTCGGCCCTTCTGTATTTCTGTTAACAATTATTTCAACAATATCACCATTATTTAATTCATAACTTATAGGAACAATTTTTCCATTAACTTTTGCTCCGGCAAAATGATTACCTACATTTGTATGAATAGCATATGCAAAATCAATTGGTGTAGCTCCATAAGGCAAATGTATAATCTCTCCTTTAGGAGTAAAAACAAAGACTTCATGTGCTTTTAATTCTTCTTCAATTTCATTTAGATTAAATGCAGATTGAGCAATTTCTTTATGTAAATCCATTAATCTTTTTACAAAATATAGTTTTTTTGAATCTACTCCTTCTTTATATGCCCAGTGAGCAGCTAAACCGTATTCGCTTTCTTCATGCATTTCCCAATCTCTAATTTGTATTTCCAATGTTTCTCCTTTGTTTGTAATAACTGTTGTATGTATAGATCTATAGCCATTTGATTTCGGAACAGCTATATAGTCTTTTATTCTTCCCGGTACAGGTCGCCATACTGAATGAACAACTCCCAAGGCTGCGTAACAAGCAGTTGGAGATTCTGTTATGATTCTTAGCGCAATAACATCATATATTTCATAAAAGCTTTTATTTTTTCTTAACATTTTTTCCCAAATGCTATATAAATGTTTTGTCCTTCCTTGTAAAGTAGCTTTTATATTGTGTTTTACTAATTGTTCTGAAATTATTTGTTTATATTCTTCCATTTTATCTTGTACATTTTTTACTTTTTCTTCTAATTTTCTTTTTAAATCTTCATATGCTTCAGGGTATAAATATTTAAATGAAAGATCTTCCAATTCTGCCTTTATCTTGTGAATGCCTAACCTATGGGCAATTGGAGCATAGATTTTAAGTGTTTCTTGTGATTTTATGATTTGTTTTTTATGAGGAACATATTGCAAAGTTCTCATATTATGCAGTCTGTCAGATAGTTTTACAATAATAACTCTTATATCATTAGACATTGCAAGCAACATTTTACGAATAGTTTCTATTTTTTCTAAAGATTTCATATCAACTTTATTTAGTTTTTCATTTAATTTTAAATTACTGATTTTAGTAACTCCATCAACAATTCTTGATATTTCAGGTCCAAATTCTTTTGTGATTTTTTCTATAGGAACATCACAATCTTCAACAACATCGTGTAATAATGCAGAAACAATACTTTCGATATCCATTTTTAATTCGGCCAAAATTTTTGAAACAGCTTTTGGGTGTTCAAAAAAAGGTTCTCCTGAAGCTCTCATTTGTCCATCATGAGCTTCTTTGGCTAAAAAATATGCTTTTCTTAATAAATTTATTTCAGAATCTATTAGTTTTCTTTCAAGAAGTTCTTCTATATTTTTTAAATAATAATCAAATTCTCTTTGCATTGAGTCACTTCCTTTCATTTTAATTATATCATAAAAGGTAAATCTAATAAAAAATTTATGATATAATATTTTTATAAATACATATAATAAATGGAGGGAATAATATGAAATTAAAGGATAAAATTTGTATAGTAACAGGTGCAAATAGAGGAATAGGAAAAGAAATTAGTAAAAAATTTGTTGAAGAAGGAGCTACTGTATTGGGTTTTGCAAGAAATATAGAAGCATTGAAAAATGTTGAGAATGAATTAAATTCTTTAAATAAAGGAGTATTTAAAGGATATAGGGTAGATGTATCTAATAGTGAAGAAGTAAATAATGTAGTTAAAGATATATATAAAGAATATAAAAGAATTGATGTTCTTGTTAATAATGCTGGTGTTACTAAAGATATGTTGTTATTATTAATGAAGGAAGAAGATTTTGATTTTGTTATAAATGTTAATTTAAAAGGTGTATTTTTAGTTACAAAAGCTGTAGCTAAAATAATGAGGAAACAAAAAGAAGGTTCAATAATTAACATTTCAAGTGTTGTAGGAATAGATGGAAATATAGGTCAAACAAATTATTCTGCAAGTAAAGCTGGTGTTATAGGAATGACAAAAACTTGGGCTAAAGAATTGACAATGAAAGGTGAACAAATTAGAGTAAACGCCGTTGCCCCAGGTTTTATAGAAACAGATATGACCAAAGATCTTAATGAGGACTTTAAAAAAGCAGCATTGCAGAGAATATTGTTAAAACGTTTAGGATCACCAAAAGAAGTTGCAAAAGCAGTGTTATTTCTTGCTTCTGATGATTCATCATATATTACAGGTCAAGTTATAAGAATAGATGGAGGGCTTTCATTGTAATGGGTTATGTTCCAGGATATATAAAATTATACGAAACAGGTGAATTGCATAGAAGAAGAGATTTATTATATAAAAAATTAAAATCATGTGATATGTGTCCTAAAAATTGTAAAATAAATAGATATGAAAAGTTGGGAGTATGTAAAGTTGGAGATAAAATAAGAATTTCAGAATTTGTTTTGTATAAAGGTGAAGAACCACCGTTGGTTGGAGATACAGGTGCTGGAGGTGTGTTTTTTAGTAATTGTGTTATGAAATGTGTTTATTGTCAAAATTTTAACTTTTCTCAAAAAGGATTTGGAAAAGAATTTTCAAGTGTAGAATTAGCAGATAAATTTTTATGGTTACAAAATGAGAAAAAGGCTCAAAATATTGATTTAGTAACAGCAACGCCATATTTGCCATTTATTTTTGATGCTTTGATATTAGGTATTGAAAATGGTCTTAAAATACCAATAGTATGGAATACATCTTCTTATGAGAATATAAATACATTAAGATTATTAGATGGAATAGTTGATATATATTTAGCGGATATAAGATATACTTCAGAATATGCTGCTAGAAGATATTCTAAAACACCTGATTATTGGGATTTTGCAGATAAGGCTATTAGAGAAATGTATAATCAATTAGGCGGAGAATATATTTTTGAAAAAGATGTAATGAAAAAAGGGCTAATAATAAGGATTTTAGTATTACCAAACAATATTGACGAAGCAAAAAATGCTTTAAAATATATTTCAAAATTAGATAAAAATATACTCATTAGTCTCATGGACCAATATGTACCGGTATATAAAGCAAAAGAATATCCAGAAATAAATAGACTTTTGAAAAAGAGTGAATACGATAAAGTTGTTGATATTATGATAGAATTAGATTTAAACGGTTGGATACAAGAACATAAATTGATAGAGGGTGATTTATATGACTAATGAAAAAATGATTATGAGAATTTTAGATGATATTCAGGAAGCAGTTATTTTAATTAATTCAGAGGAAGAAATAATATTTTTAAATAATTCTGCTTCAAAGATACTCAATTTACCTAAAGAAAAGTTTTTATATAATAAAGTAACTGAAACTATTCCTGATACAAGATTACATATAGTTTTAAAAACAGGAATACCTGAATTAGACAGAATACAAAATCTTGGTAAAAAAATAATAGTTACTTCAAGATTTCCAATAAAAGATGAAAATGATGAAATAATTGGAGCTGCAGCTATTTTTAGAGATGTAACTAGTATCCAAAAATTAGCAGAAGAAGTTACTAATTTAAGAGAACTAGACTCTCTTTTAAGGGCTATTATTGATTCGACATATGATGCAATATCTGTTGCTGATGAAGAAGGCCGAATAGTTATGGTAAATAAAGCTTATACAAAAGTAACTGGTCTTTCTCCTAAAGAGGTAATAGGAAAATTAGCAACATATGATATAGCAGAAGGTCATGAAAGTATGCATATAAGATGTGCCCGTGAAAAAAAGCCAATATTAAATGTAAAAACAAAATTATCTACTAATAAAAAAGAAGTGTTAATAAATGTAAATCCTATTTTTGTAAAAGGGGAATTTAAAGGTAGTGTTGGAGTTATTCATGATATATCTGAAATTGAAAGATTAATAAGAGAATTAGAAGCAACAAAAAGATTATTGAAAAAAGATGAGGCAAAATACACATTTGAAGATATTGTGTCTGAGTCTGATATAATGAAAAATGTTGTATTTCAGGCAAAAAAAGCAGCAAACACGAATGTTAATGTATTGCTATATGGAGAACCTGGGGTAGGAAAAGAAATTTTAGCACAGGCAATACATAATTATAGTAGTAGAAGAGAGAATCCATTTATATCAACAAATTTATTACTTCAAAATGAGGAAAAACAAATTGAAATATTTTTTGGGGAAAACAATTTAATAGAAAAATCTGATAGTGGAACTCTTTTTATAGATAACACACATTTAATGAGTCCAGAAGTTCAAAATTTAATGTTGGAATTATTAAATGAAAATGAAGTTATATACCAAAATAGAAAGATTGCTTTAAATTCTCGAATAATATTTGCTACACCAGAAAATCTTAAAGAATTAATGTCTATAGGTAAATTTTCAAGAAAATTATTTTATAAAATATCAGTAGTTACAATAGAAGTTCCAGCATTAAGAGATAGAAAAGAAGATATACCAAAAATGGCAAAACAAGTATTACATATATTAAACCAAAAACATGAAAAAGTAATATATGACATATCGGAAGATGCTATAAAAATACTTGAAAATTACGAATGGCCCGGGAATATCAGAGAATTAGAAAATGTTTTGGACAGAGCATTAATGAATATGTCACATTCTGATACCATAATTACTTCAATGCATTTACCTGAATTAAAAACTATAAATGTAGATAATCCAGAATTAAATGGAACTCTTAAAGAATTACTTGATGAATATGAAAAGTATATAATAATTGAAACATTAAAAAATTGTCAGGGTAATAAAACAGCTGCTGCAAAAAAATTAGGACTTACAGTCAGGAATTTATATTATAAGTTAGAAAAATTAGGATTAAAATAGGTGATTAAATGAGATTTCATTTTTCTCTTGAAAGATTGAGAAATTTAAAAGAGCATTTGGAAGAAGATGCAAAAAGAATATTTTTAGAAGCAACTGCTGAAAGAATAAAAGCAGAAAAGGAGTTAATTGATATAAACAATAAAATAAAAGAAGAAAATGAAAAATTCATATATCAAATTTCTAATAATTTAATTACAATACAGGAAATTCAACAATGGAGATCTTATCTTGAAGCATTAGAAAAGGAAAAAATAAAATTGGGAGAAATATATAGAAAAAAAGTTGCAGAAGAAGAAGAAAAGAGGCAAATGTATTTAGAAGCAAGAAAAGAGAGGATTATTTTAGATAAATTAAAAGAAAGAAAATATGAAGAATATAAATTAGAATATCAAAGAAAAGAAAATAGAGATTTAGATGAAATTGGTATTCAGATGTTCTTTAGAAAAAAAGAATAATTTCAAACAAAATTTATATTTTCTTCTATATACCTTAATATATTATATGGTATAATAATCACGGTCAAGGCAACGTAGCCAAGGGGTCTAAGGCGGCGGTCTGCAAAATCGCTATTCGTGGGTTCAAATCCCACCGTTGCCTCCATTTTAAAAAAATTATGTAAAACCTCCCGTTAATTGGGAGGTTTTTTTATTATATATTATAATATAATTTAAAAAGAATAAATTTTCAAAAACACTTGAAAATATGAATAATCAAGTGAGAGTAAAATTTTATGTTTTAAAAATAATATATAAAAATATAAAAAATGACTTCTATTATACTTATATGAGTATATCATAAAAACATTTTTAATATTTTTATGATATAATTTAAAAGACATTTTTATATTTTGTTAATAAAAATGCAAAGTTAAAGATATATTTTGGCATTTAAATTGATTCACTTTTTTTGGAGGTGGTTTTATGAAAAAAATTTATATAATTATTATATTATTTTCATTATCTATTTTATATGGAAGAGATTTAAACGAAATTTTATCTTCTGGATATTTAATTATAGGTATAAGAAATGTACCTTCAGATATAATTTACCAATCTGAAGATCCAGAAAGAATAGGATTTTGTTATGAATTAGCAAAAACATATGCTGACTATTTGAAGGTTGATTTAAAAGTGGTAGAAGTACCAAGATTTATAGATTACTGGACGAAAGATGGGGAAATTATATTAGGAAAAGATGTTCAAGAAACACCAGATATATATAGTAAAGTAGATATTGTCGCTGATATAATAACTGTTACCGCTGAAAGAGAAAAAATTGTAAATATGATTCCTTTTGTAGAAAATGCAGAAATATTATATGGGAAAAAAGATTTGATAGTTAATGATTTTTATGATTTAAAGGGTAAAAGAGTAATTACTGGAGAATCTTTTCATTTTTATCAAACATTAATTGAAGAACTGAACAAAAGAAATATAAAATATGTTATTAATAAAATTACAATAGACAACAATAAAATAAAATTTCTTGGAAAATATAATAAACCAAAAAATGATGAGGTTGATATTTTGTTGTTGCCCATTGGAGAAAAATATATAAGCAATTTCTTTTTTTATCAAGTAATATTGGATAAAGCTGATGTTAGTACCTTAGATTCATTTTCATTTTTTGCAAAATTATTAAAAACTTATGTTTTTAAAGAATATTTAAAACCACTTTTTGTGATTTCAGAAAAAATAGGTTATCTTGCTTTTTGTACCTCCTATGAAACACCTCAATTAAATGATTCTCTAGAAAAATTTATCCTAGAATTTAAAACAACGGAGAAGTATAATCATATGATTAAAAAGTATATTGATATAGATTATAAAGAATATATTAAATTTTTGAGGAAAGGTAAATAATATGAAACTAGAACAAAAAATGTTTAAATATATGTTAATTACCATAGTTTTTATAATCTTAATAGTTATCGGGATTTCATTTTATTTTAGAGTAATTCAGATTATTAAATGTGAATCTGATAGATTGTTATTGCTTAATAAAAATTTTGAGAATAAGTTAAACAATACGATAACAAAAGTAGAAAATTTAATAGAAGAAATTTCTTCAACTAATGATGTAATATTTATTTTTGATAAAAATTCACTTATTTCTAATTTCTCTATGGAAGCGTTAAAAAAAGAATTTGTTAATATATTAGATAAAAATAATTATATAGATGGAATTTATATTATTGATGAAAATAATAAATTATTAAGTATTGGAGAAGAATATACTTTTCAAATAAAAGAAGGTATGGATTCACAGATTTTTGATAATGATTTTTATATTATATTCAATAAAAGAATAAATTCTAAAAAGAATAGATATTTAATTTTTTTAGTTAATATAAGTAGAATATTTGAAGAGTATAAACAAAGTTTAAATTTGGGGTCTTCATATTTTTTGTTAATAAAATCAAACGATGGCTTGATTTTGATTAATAAAGAGGGGATTATTCAGAAAATTGATCAAGCACATTTAAAAAAAATGTTTTTAACAAATAATAAAGTTATTTTTCGAGATATTGAAATTCAATTGTTAGAAACATATGATGATCTTTTTCAAAGTATTCGTAGAGCAATACTTGTTTTTATTGGAACGGTTGGAATAGCAGTTGTAGTTTCATGGGTAATTTCTAAATATTTGTCTTCTTATATGGTAAATTCTATTAATAAGATTACGAAGATTATAGAGAATTCTAAACCAGGGAAATACAATAAAATAGAGATAGATGACTCATATGAAGAAGAATTGAAAAGGCTTTCTTTGAAATTTAATGAAATGATTAATGAACTAAATATGTATATAAATAATATGGAAGAAATGGTAGAAGAAAGAACCAAAAGAATAAATGAACAAAATAAAATGCTTAAAAGATTAAATGAAAAATTAAAAGAAACATCAATAAAAGATGATTTAACAAAATTATATAATAGAAGATATTTTAATGAACGATTTATAGAAGATTTTAAATTTGCATATAGAGAAAAATTATATATTAATTTTGCTATTATAGATATAGATCATTTTAAAAATATAAATGATAAATATGGACATCTTGCAGGTGATTATTGTTTGAAAGAGTTAAGTAAAATATTTAAGACTTATTTTCATAGATCTACAGATAAAATATACAGATATGGTGGAGAAGAGTTTGCTATTTATTATATTTCAAAAGACAATCAAAAATTTAAAGAATTATTAGAAACATTAAAAAATGATGTAGAGAATAGAGAATTTATTTATGAAAATAAAAAAATAAAATTTACTATTAGTATAGGAGCTATAAGTAGCATTCCAGAAAATACTGATTATATTAAATTCATAAAAATTGCAGATGATAATTTATATAAAGTTAAAAGATCAGGAAGGAATAAAATATATATAACTGAGAATTAAAATTGTGGTGATAAAAATGAATTGGATTGCATTTCTTTCTTTTGTTTTTATAGCTTCATGGACACCGGGACCAAATAATATTTTATCAATGATCAATGCTAATAAAGTTGGATATAAGAAAACGGTATTTTTTTGTTTAGGGGTTACAACAGGTTTTTCACTATTAGTTTTTATTAGCATATATTTTAACTATTGGTTATATGAAGTTATGCCTAAGATAAAAATAGTAATGGGTATTATAGGAGCCTTATATATGCTATATTTAGCTTATATAATATTGAAAAGTAATTCTCACGATAATTCAAAAGAAAGAGTCTATAAAATAGCAACATTTAAACAGGGGATTTTAATGCAATATATTAATCCTAAAGCAATATTATTTAGCATTACAGTATCATCTAATTTTATTGTTCCTAATTTTAATTCTTGGTATTCGTATGTATTAATTTCAATATCTTTAGGATTAGTAGCCTTTTTTGCAACATCAACATGGGCTATAATGGGCAGTGTTTTAAATACGATATTTGCAAAATACGAAAAGATATTTAATAGAGTTATGGCTGGTTTATTAGTTTATAGTGCTCTTTCGATATCGGGTATAATATAAAAAGAAACTTCTCAACGGAAGTTTCTTTTTATATACTTATAGCCATTTTTTCCCTTTAAACCATAAAAATGTCATAAACATAACAATTATAGATGAAATAATAATATTTATATATACTAATGGATTTTCTTGAAAAGGCAGCTTTACATTCATACCATAAAAACTTGTTAAGATAGTTGGTACCTGAAGCAAAATTGTAACAACTGTCAAGATTTTCATAACAATATTTAGATTATTCGATATAACTGAAGCATATGCATCCATCATTCCAGACAAAATATTGCTATATATATTTGTTACTTCTATAGCTTGTCTATTTTCTATTAATGTATCTTCTAATAATTCCTCATCATCTTCATACAATTCCAATATTTTGCCTTTTAAAAGTTTTTCCATCATAATTTCATTTGACCTTAAAGAAGTTGTGAAGTACACTAAACTTTTCTCAAGATACATTAAAGTTTCAAGCTCATAATTTTTCATTGATTTATGTAATTCTTCTTCAACTAAATCTATTGTTTTATTTATTTCTTTTAAATAATCTAAGAACAATTTTGCATTTTTGAAGAATATCTGAAAAATCATTTTGCTTTTTTTATGAGGGTTTAATAAACTTGCTTCAATCATTTTTTCTATAAAATCAATCTCCTGTTTCATTGAAAGTAAAACGAAATTTTTTCCAATTATAATACCTAATGATACAGTTTTATAAGGTATTTTTTCATTTTCTTCATTTCTCATGGGTACTTTTAAAATTAATAAAATAGTATCCTCATCAACCTCGATACGAGCTCTTTCATCCTCATCTAAAGAATCTGTGATGAAATCAGGATCAAAGTTTAATAAACTTGATAACATATGTATTTCATCTTGAGATGGGTTGACAACTTTTATTAATGCATCTTGGGAAAAGCCTTTTGTCTCCACTAACTTGTGTTCTATTCTATTATAGAATTTTACCATTTTATCTCCTCCTTTTTATTTGTTATGGCGGTCTAGACAATGGATCTTCACTACAACTAAAATAATCCATAAAATTCACCTCTCTTTAAAATGAAGTATATTGTAATTATATCATATTATTAAAGACTTTTTGCTATTATAACAAATCCATCTTCATTTATTAATAAAGTTTTTATTTAGAAAAGTTTTTATTTTTCAAATAGTTAATTAAATAAAATATTAAAAACAAAGAGAATAAGGTAACCACAATAGAAGGTCCTGGTGGTATATCAATAAAATAAGCAATTACTATACCAGTAAAACCTGAAAAAATACCTATAATGCTAGAAATAAAAATCATTTGATTTAAAGATTTTGCGAATAATTTTGCTATTACACCAGGAGTAATTAGCAAGGAAGTGACTAATATAATGCCTATGATTTTTACAGAAGTTACGACAACAATAGAAACAATTATTAGAAAAATAAAATTGATTAAGTTTATAGGTACTCCAAAATTTTTTGCCATTCTTGAATTAAACGCGTAATATTTTAATTCTTTATTAAAAATAATAACAAAAGATAAAATTATTAAAGAAATAATAAAAAGTATTTTTACATCTTCACTATTAACCATTAAAATATCACCAAATAAATAACTCGTTATTTCTGGAGTATAACCAGGTTTTAAATATAAAAAAATTACGCCTAATGCCATAGAAAAAGATAATAACATACCTATAACGCTATTTTCATTAACTTTTTCTTTTTTACTAATAAAATATATAGTTGTTCCAAACAAAATAGCAGTAATTATACTTATTAAATCAACATTAAAATCAAACAAAATAGCTAATGCAATTCCACCAAAAGCAGTATGAGCAGCTCCTTCACCGATGAATTCCATTTTCTTTAATACAATATAATTTGATAATATAGATGCACTAAAGCTTGATAAAACTGCGGCTAAAATAGCATATATCATAAAATCATAAGAAAATAATTCAATCATTTCTACTCACCACTTTCAGAGGTTCGTTGATATGCAAAAGCAATTCCAAATCTTCTGAATAAATTTTCTTTAAATCTTTTGATGTCATATCAATAGCACTTTTATGACAATGAAGGGTTTTGTTTAAACACATAATAGTATTAGCCTTTTTTACTACCATAGATATATCATGGCTTACTAAAATTATAGTCATTCCATTTTTATTGAGTTCTTCTAAAATAGAATAGATTTTTGTTTGTGCTTTACTGTCTACACCAGCTTCTGGCTCATCTAATATTAAAATATCTGGATTGCTGATTAAGGCCCTTGCAAGACTTAATCGTTGATATTCACCTCCTGATAATTTCCCAACATTTCTATCGTATAAATGTTCAATATCAAGACTTTTCATAATTTTTTTAACTTTTTCATAGTGCTCATGTTTATATCTTCTAAAAAGACCTACTTCATTGTAAACACCCATTAATACAACTTCATAAGCCCTGATCGGGAAGCTTCTATCAAATTCATCTTTTTGTGGAACATAGCCAATTTTACCATTGATTTTTATTTCACCTGTATAATTTTCTATTTCACCAATTAAAATTTTTATTAAAGTAGATTTTCCAGCTCCATTAGGTCCAATTATGCCAACAAAATCATTTTTATAGATATCAAAATTAATAAATTTTAAAATTTCATTGTTTTCTACAACGTAGTTTAAGTTTTTTACAGAAATTAAATTTTCACGCATTTTTTTCACCTTCTTTTTGGCATTCTTTACAAATGCCTTCAAAATATAAAATATGATCTGTAATTTGAAATTGTATATTCTTTTCAATATAATCTTTAAATTGTTTTTCAAAGCATATATTTAAACGTTCAAATTTTTTGCATTTTATACAATATATAAAATGGGTATGTCCTTTTGGCTTATAATAATAAGTTATTTTATTGGAAAAAATTATGGATTGTAAAATATTTTCTTTTTCAAATAAGTTTAAATTTCTATAAATTGTTGATAGATCATATTCTTTATTTAAAAGATTATAAATTTCTTCTGCATTTAAAGGGTAGTCTATTTTTTCATAAATATTTAAAATATCACGTCTAGGCTTTGTTAGTTTCATAATATCACCTTATAGCATTTAAAATATTAAGAAAGTTTATCAGATAGAATTCATCTATAGATTTATAAGTAGTGCTTAAAGGATCAATTTCTCCTAATTTTATTTTTAGAGTTTTAGATAACTTTTCTGCTATTTTTCCATTTAATTGAGGCTCAGAAAATAATGCTTTTACATTATTTTTTTTAGCTAAATCAGTTAATCTTTTCATCTCTGATATAGAAGGCTCTACTCCAGGGGAGCTTTCAATTACTCCTGCTATTTTTATATTGTATCTTTTTGCAAAATATGGAAATGAATTATGAAATGTAATTATACTTCCATTAATTTCACGTGACTTTAACAGCAAATAAGCATCTAAAAGTTTAAGTTTTTCTATTAAAATTTCAGCATTTGTTTTATAAACACCTTCTTTTTTAGGATTTATCTCTATTAACTTGTTAACTATACCTGGAATTATATAATTAAAAGTGAAATAAGGATTTAACCATATATGTGGATTGTAATAACTACTTTCGTCATCATGTGAATCATGTAAATCGTGTGATTTAGAAATCAATTCTTCTTTTGGGATAAAATCAGAAATATAAAGAAAAGGTATATTTTTCTTTTTTAAATTAGGGATAATTTTACTAATAAAAATTTCTGAATTTAACCCATTAAATATAATTAAATCGCTTTTATAAATATTTATAACATCTTTAGAAGAAACAGAGTATGTATGTGGGCTTTTTCCTGGCGGTACTATAATATTTATATTATCATTTGTATCGACAATATCTTTTAAAATTAGATAATAAGGATAAATAGAAACAGAAATGTTTATAGAATACCCAACAATACCAATAATTAAAAATAAAAGTAGGGAAAAACTTTTCAACTGGTTTTTTTTCATAATAACCACCTCCATATAAAAATCATTTGCAATTGCAAATCATTTGCAATTATAGCATTATTTTATTAATTGTGAGTAAATAAAATAATAAAGGAGCTTTAAAGCTCCTCTTCATAAATATGTATTTTACTTTTATCAATCTCTTTAAATTTTTCATAAACAGTTTTTTTTATTATAGGATGTGTCCAATTAGGTGAAACATCATTAAGAGGTACAATGACAAAATCTCTTTCAAATATATATTTATGAGGTATAATTAGATTTTCTTCTTCTAAAATAATATCTTCATAATATAATATATCAAGATCAATTTCCCTAGGGCCCCATTTAAATCTATGTTTTCTTTTTAATAATTGTTCAATTTTTTTACATGTTTCTAAAAGCTTTTTTGGTGATAATTTTGTATTAATTAAAATACAGGCGTTTAAAAAATTTTCTTGTTCTGTATATCCCCAAGGTTCTGTTTCATATATATTAGAAATTTTAATTATTTCAACATGTTCGGATAATAATTCAATAGCTTTTTTAATATTTTTTAATCTATCTCCAACATTAGATCCTAATGCAATAGCACTTAATATTTTTTATACCCCCTTAACGCTTCAATCATTTTTACTGTTCTATAATTTTCTTTTACATCGTGAACCCTTATAATTTCAACATTATTTAATGCATAATAAGAAGTTAAAGCTAGTGTTCCTTCTAATCTATCTTTTGTATCGGGTAAATTCAAAACATTACCAATAGTGCTTTTTCTTGAGTGTCCCATTAAAATGGGATAACCTAAAACTCTAAATTCTTCAAGGTTATAACTAATATTCAAATTATCTTGAACCCTTTTTCCAAAACCAAATCCTGGATCAATTATTATTTGATTAATATTATGTTTATTTGCAAATTCTATTCTTTCTATGAAATATTCTAATAATTCACTTATACAATTTTCATAATAAGGATTCTTTTGCATATCTTTTGGAGTTCCTTTTATATGCATAATAACAACAGGTAATTTTGATTCCGCAACAACATGAACCATATTTTTATCAAAACGCATTCCAGAAATGTCATTTATAATGTCAACACCATTTTCAATAGCCTTCTTTGCTACTTCGGATTTATATGTGTCTACACTTAAAACCACATTAGGAAATTCTTTTCGCAAAGCTTTTATAACAGGAACAATTCTCTCGATTTCTTCTTTTAATTCAACACTTTCAGATCCTGGTCTTGTTGATTCGGCTCCAATATCAAGAATTTCAGCGCCTTCTTCAATCATTTTTTTTGCATTTTCAATAGCTTGTTCAACATTTTTTATTCTACTTGGGGCATGAAAAGAGTCTGGAGTAACATTTAAAATTCCCATTATTTTTGAATTTTCTCCTAAAATAATTTTTCTATTTCCGTTAATATTATATTCCCAATTTCTTTTTTTAATATTTTTGAATAATTCTTCAAGGTAATTTCTAACCTTTGGTATATCCCAATAATTCATACTCATTAATTTTTTTATCAATAAATCATATTGTTTTTTAGTTCCAATTAATAATAAATTTGTTTTATCTATTTTATGATTAATAGCGTATTTATGAATAGCAACATCTCCACCGCGAGATAACATTTCCTGTTTAATGATATTTGCACTAGTAACATCAATATTCTCAATTAAAATATTATAATGTTCCATTTTAGAATTAAAAATAGGAATACTTGCAGGATCAACATTTATTTCATTTTCTAAATCAATATCTTGAAGCATTCTTAGTCTTACCATGCTTTTCCCACTCTTTCTGAAAAAGCGTTATGATTATGAATACTTTCATAACTAACAACTTTTACCTTATATCCGTCTATTCTTTCATCTTTTTCTAAAAATAAACTTAAATCTCTAACAACATCTTCAACAAAATGGGGATTATCATACATATGCTCAGTAACATATTTTTCATCTTCTCTTTTTAATAACGAAAACACCATTCCACTGGAAGATTTTTCAACATATTTTGCTATTTCTTTTATTTTAACATCATTTGTTAATTTAAGACCAATCTCCACTAAAGCTCTTTGATTATGAGCACCATAATTAGAAATAGCTTTAGAACATGGGCAAAGTGTTATAATTGGAATAGCAATATATAATCTTATTTCATCGTCTATCACTTCATATGTAATATCACATTTAGTATAACTTTCTAATTTAGTTATAGGAGCTTTTCTCAATGAAAAAAAAGGAAAAGAAACCTTTATATAAGTTTTTTTTGCATCTAAAGATTTTTTTAAGTCTTTACTCATTTCTAATAATTTTTTTTCAGAAAGATTATTATGGTATTTATTTAATATTTCAACAAATCTGCTCATATGAGTTCCTCTAACATTTTCATCTAAATCAACTAACATTGTAAAATTACCTATAGTATGATTATTATCAAAAATAATTGGATATTCTAAGTCAGAAATCCCCACACCATGAATATATATACCTCTATTATCTAATTCTGATTGAACATCTTTCAATTTATTCACCCCTATAGTAAACTACATTATTTTCTGTTTCATATAACGCTACTTCATATAATTTGCAATTTCCCCTTTCTAATTTTTCTTCTAACTTATTCCATATCCACATGGAAATATTTTCTGCAGTAGGTTGTTCAATAATATTATTAAGATATGAATGATCTAAAATATTTAAAACTTCTTCTTTAACAATATTTTTTAATTCTAAGAAATCTATTACCATTCCTTCTTCATCAGGAGTTCCTTCTACTGTAATTTCTAATCTATAATTGTGCCCATGTAAAGCTTCACATTTTCCGTGATATTTAATAAGGTTATGAGCAGCAGCAAAGTTGAAAATTCTTTTAACAAACATAAAGCACCTCTTTCTTATGATTTCAAATTTATTATATCACATAGTCACAAAACAACTTTTTCAATAATATTTCGGAAATTAAAACTTTTTTTATCCGATTAATTCTTTGCTTATAGAAATGATTTTACCATTATCTTTAATATAGTTTATAAATTCTTTAAATAATGGATATTTTGAAATAGTTGAAATATCTCCAATAATAATTAATTTACTTTTAGCTCTTGTTATAGCAACATTTAATCTTCTTTCATCTGTTAAAAAACCTATTGTACCTTCATCATTACTTCTAGTTAAAGAAAAAATTATAACCTCTTTTTCCTTTCCTTGAAAACCATCAACAGTATTAATGATGCCATCGATTTTTTCTTTTAAAAAGCTCACTTGATCTTTATATGGAGAAATAATTCCGTGATCAATATTTTGTTCAGATAAAATTTCTGATATTTTAATTATTATATTGGCTTCTAAAGGATTATATTTTGATGAAGACCCTTTTTTTATTATTTCAAATCTTTCTGGAATTAAAGAGGTATCAACAAATACGATTGGGATTTCATTTAATATTTCATTATATGGATAAAATATGTTTTCCAAATTAATTTTTAAAGTTTTATTTTTAACGCTTTTATCACTTTTTAAAAGTCCCCTATAGAACTTTTTATTTGAAAACTGCATTATTTTATCATTCATTCTATATTGAACAGTTAATATTGATGAATTTTCTGGATATTTATTAATCAATTTTTCAAACAAAGTTTTAGATAAAATTTTTTCAGCTTTAGGATTTAATATTGTAGGTGGTAATTGTTTATGATCCCCGCCCATAATTAACTTTTCGCCATGAACTATAGGTATATAACATGAGGGTTCAGTAGCTTGAGAACCTTCATCTATAACTACAGTATCAAATCTTATTTTTTCTAGTTCATCAATTCCTGATGAAGAGTTTGTGCTAACAACAACATCACACTCTTTTAATATCTTTAAAATTAATTCATCTTCCATTTCTTTAGCTTTGTCAAATAAAGTTTGAACTTCCTTGTTAAGTTTAATCCAATTATACATAGATTGCATATTTTTAGGAAAAATTCCCCTGGTGCCCCGCTCTTTTAATGCATATTTTTCTATTTGTTCATCTGTTAAACCTCTTCTAAATTGTGGAGTTGGTTTTATATATTTATCACGTTCTTCTGAAATCTTTAAAGCCTTATCTCTCATTTCATCAATTTTATAATAACTAGGATGTTTTTCAACGATATAATATAATGAATGATGAATTATATCTTGATCTATTCTTGATGGATGTCCCAATCTACATACTTTGATGTTTTCATATTTTAAAAGATTAATAAGCAAATTATCAGCTGCAATATTTGAATCAGCTGTAGCCAATATTTTTCTTCCAATATGAGCTTCTTGAACAATAATTTCAGTTAAAGTTCTTGTTTTTCCAGTGCCAGGAGGGCCATGAATTAAAAATACATCTTCGCTTCCTATAGCTTTTTCAACAGCATCTTTTTGTGATAGATTAAGATTTTTATCAAAAAAATTTAAATTAACTTTTTTAGGTATTTTTGGTTTTTTATTTCCCAAAATAATAGATTTTAAAATACTCAATTTTCCTTCTGCATAATGTAATTTTAAAATCGCATCCTGCATACGTTTAAATGTAACTTCATTTAAATATAAATCAATTCTTATATTTTTTGATTTTTGTACCCAAATAGGAGGTTTATTAGAAAAAGAAATAATAATATATTTATTTCCAACCTCAATTACAGAACCTAATAAATCACTTTTTAGTGGATTACCTTTACTTACTAAAACAACATCACCAACATTAATATCTGTTTTAATATTTTCCTTTTTTCCAAATTTAATTAGATGTAAACCACCTATTTCTCTACCTATATACTTTCCATTTAAGTTGTTTATAGCTCTTCCTATTTTTTCTCTATCTTTTCCATATTGTTTAATTTCATTTATCATTGATTTGATTTCTGCTTCTTTTTCTAACTCAATTGCTTCGTATAATTTCTCAAAAAATTCCATAATATCACCTTACATTATTTAAGATTTCACTACATTTTTACTGATGCCTATAAAGAGAATAAGTAATATTTATTACTTAATTATACTATATATATTTGAATTATTATTAAAATCTTGTATAATGATTATGAGGTGAGAAAATGGATCAATATCCTGAAAAATCATGGTCTTTTTCAAAAGATAAATTATTAACTAAATGTCCTAGAGCTTATTATTATTCAAAATTTTTAATGTGGGGTGGTTGGAACTATGACGCTTCAGAGCGTAAGCGAAAAGCATATAGATTAACAAAATTAACAACAGTAGAACAATATTTAGGTTCTTTAATACATAGTTATATTGCTAATAATATTACTGCATTAAAATCTGGAGATATAAAAACTGCTCTTGAGTATGTTGGAAAAGAACTTAATAAAGCAGTAGAATCTTCATATAAATTAAGAAATGAATGGGAACAAAATCCAAAAAATTACGTAATGTTGTATTCAGTATATTATAAAAATAGAAATTTATTTGAAGGGAATTTTGGAAGAAGCATAAAAGAAAAAGCAAAGATACTGATTCAAAATTATTATGCTTCCAGAACATTAAAAGATATACAAAATGGCATAAAAGTATTAGAAATAGATAGGGAAAATAATTTCACATCTTTCTTTATTAACAATTATAAAATTTATTCAATATTGGATTTTATGTATGAAAAGAATGGAGATATATTTATTGTTGACTGGAAAACTGGAAAAAGATCAGTTGATGATGAAATGCAATTAAAATTATATGCATTATATGCATATAAGAATTATAATATAAATTTGAATAAAGTTTATTTAATAAATGAATATTTATATGAGGGAAATTTTGAAGAAAGAAAATATTCTAAAGACGAATTACTTGAAATAGAAGATTATATAAAAGAACGGATAGAAATAATGGAATTTTATTTAAAAGATAAAGATAAAAATATTCCAAAAGAGGAGGAAAAATTTCCTGCTAGACCATCTAAATATAATTGTAAATGGTGTAATTTTAAGGAAATTTGCCCAGCATATAATGAAAGTTTTATATTAAGTGTATAATATTTTAAAATTAAAAGAAATTAACTAATATTTATTTATAAATGTGTATAATTAAGTTTAAATTAGTATAAATAAATTTTGTATAAAAATCTAAATGTGTTATTCTTATTTCAGAAAACGTTTTCGAAAACGTTTTCTAGGGAGGATGAAATAATGAAAAAAACAGGGATTTTTAATTCTGAAATTTCTAGTGTAGTTGCTTCTATGGGGCATATGGACAAACTTACCATTGTTGATATGGGATTTCCTATTCCTGAAAATACTAAAAGAATAGATTTAGTAGTAGATAAAAATAACCCGACATTTTTTGATGTATCAAAAGCAGTGTTAAAAGAATTACATATAGAAAAAATAATAATAGCAGAAGAATCAAGTGAAGATTTTATCAATTCTATTAAAAAAATATGTGAAAATGTAGAGTTTGTTTCTCATGAAGATTTAAAAAAACTTTCTAAAGAAAGCAAGGCAATAATAAGAACCGGAGAAATAAAACCATATTATAATGCTATTTTTGTTTCAGGAGTGATATTTTAATGTTATTAAAATTAGAAAAAGTGACAAAAAAATTTCCAGGAGTATTAGCATTAGATAATGTAAATTTCGAGCTTAATAGTGGGGAAGTTCATGCTTTATTAGGAGAAAACGGAGCAGGAAAAAGCACTTTGATTAAGATAATAGGAGGGGTTCATAAAGCGGATAAAGGGAAAATGTATTATAATGGGAAACCAGTATTTTTTTCCAATCCGTTTGATGCTATAAATAATGGAATAGCGACAATACATCAGGAGTTAAATTTATTTGAAGACTTAACGGTAGCTGAAAATATATATATAGGAAATATAAAAAAAACTTTTATTAACAAAAAACAGATGATAAAAGAAGCTCAAAAAATATTATCAAAAAATAATTTTAATATTAAAGCAGATGCTATAGTAAAAGATTTAAACACTTCTGAAAAACAATTAGTTGCAATTTCAAAAGCATTATCATTAAAATCAAAAATAATTATTATGGATGAACCAACAGCATCAATAACAGAACATGAAACAAAAAAACTATTCAAAATAGTTAAAGAGTTAAAAAAACAAGGAATAGGGATAATTTTTATATCACATAGATTAGAAGAAGTTTTTGATACAGCAGATAAGGTTACAGTTTTAAGGGATGGAAAATATATTGGAAGTGGAAATGTAAATGAATTTGATCAGGAAATATTAATTAACATGATGGTGGGAAGAAAAATTGATGATATGTTTCCAAAATACAACTCGCCTCAGGGTGAAATAGTATTTTCTATAAAAAATTTAAGAATAGAAAAAATGGTGGAAAATGTATCATTTGATGTAAAAAAAGGAGAAATATTTGGAATAGCTGGTTTAGTTGGTTCTGGGAAATCAGAAATACCTTTAGGGATTTATGGCTATATGCCAGCCAAATGGGATAAAATGGTCATAAATGATGAGGAGATAAAAAAAATCAAAAGTCCTGAAGAAGCATTAAATTATGGAATAGCTTTGGTTCCAGAAGATAGAAAAAGTATGGGTTTAATATTGGAATTAGATATTATGAAGAATATTATTATTCAAAATACAAATTTAGTTGAAAAATCAGGAGTTTTATTTTGGTCTAAAGCAAAGAAAATAGCTAAAGAAGAAATAGAAAAATATTCAATAAAAGCGACATCAATTAATCAAAAAACACAAAATCTTTCTGGAGGTAATCAACAAAAAGTTGTTATATCAAAGGTTTTAAAGAGAAGTCCTAAAATAGTTTTTTTAGCTGAACCAACAAGGGGAATAGATGTTGGAGCAAAAGTAGAAGTTTATAACATTATAAATGAATTAGCTAATGAAGGGAACGGTATAGTATTTATATCTTCTGAATTACCAGAAATTGTAAGTTTGTGTGATAGAGTTTTGGTTATGCATAGAGGAAAGAGTATGGGAATATTAGAAGATGAAGAAATAACTCAAGAAAACATCTTAAAACTAGCTACAGGAGTTGATATTTAATGAGTAAAGAACTAATAAAAAAAATGAAAGAATATCCAGCTATTGTCGGTTTTATAGGAATCTCGATTCTTTTTGCAATTTTAAGTGATAGATTTCTTACTATATCAAATATTATAAATGTTTTTAGGCAAGTTTCAATACAAGCTATAATGGCATTTGGTATGACAATGGTAATTATTTCTGGCGGTATTGATTTATCAGTTGGGTCAATATTTGCATTATCTGCTGTTATAATGGCATCTGTTTTAAAAACGGGATCTGTTTTTTTAGGAATAATAGTTGCATTGGTTATTGGTGCATTAATGGGATTTGTTAATGGCTTTATAATAGCAAAAGGAAGGATTCAACCATTTATTGTTACACTAGCAACAATGGCAATTGGAAGAAGTCTAACTTTAGTTTATACTCAAGGAATGCCAATTACAGGGCTTCCGTCAAGTTTTAGAATTATTGGAAGAGGAAATTTATTTGGATTACCCTATCCAATAATAATAATGTTGAGTATATTTATTTTAATATGGTTTATTTCAAAAAATACTAAATTAGGATTATATACTTATGCAATTGGTGGAAATGAAACGGCAGCTAAATTAAGTGGAGTGAAAGTAATAAAATATAAAATAATAATATATATAATAAGTGGTGTATTATCTGCGGTAAGTGCAATGCTATTAACTGCAAGACTTAATAGTGCGCAACCGACTTTTGGTAGCGGATATGAATTAGATGCAATAGCTGCAGTTGTTTTAGGTGGTGCTAGTTTGGCTGGAGGTAAAGGAAGTGTTGTAGGTACAATTTTTGGAGCATTAATAATGGGAATTATTAATAATGGTTTAAATTTATTAAACGTATCTCCCTTTTATCAGCAAGCTGTTAAAGGTGCAGTTATCCTTATAGCAGTATTGCTGGAGAGGGAAGACTAATAGGGGGTGTATTTATGAAAAGAGTAGCATTGTTTATGGTATTTATTATGGTTTTATCATTATCGGCATTTAGTATTAAGATTGGATTATCTCTTTCAACTTTAAACAACCCGTTTTTTGTTGAATTAAGAAACGGTGCATTACAGGAAGCTGTTAATCAAGGTGCTGACATTGTTGTAGTAGATGCACAAGACAAGCCTTATAAGCAATTAAACGATATTGAAGATTTAATACAACAAAAAGTAGATCTAATTATCGTTAACCCAACTGATAGCGATGCTATAGTTACAGCAGTTGAAGAAGCAAATGACGCAGGAATACCTGTTATTACAGTAGATAGAGCTGCAAATGGCGGTAAAGTTATTTTACACATTGCATCAGATAATGTAGCTGGTGGAGCAATGGCAGCAAAATATATAGCAGATCTTTTAAATGGAAAGGGAAATGTAGTAGAGTTAGTTGGAATACCAGGAACATCTGCTGCAAGGGATAGAGGTAAAGGTTTTGAAACTGAATTAAAAAATTATCCCGGTTTAAAATTAATAGCAAAGCAAACAGCTAACTTTAATAGAGCAGAGGGTTTATCAGTTATGGAAAATCTTTTACAAGCATATCCTGATATTGATGCAGTATTTGCACAAAATGATGAAATGGCTTTAGGTGCAATAGAGGCAATTAAATCTGAAGGTAAATTAGGAAAAATAGTAGTTGTTGGATTTGATGCAATTCCTGATGCAGTAAATGCAGTGAAAAAAGGTGAAATGGCTGCAACAGTTGCACAACAACCTGCTTTAATGGGACAATTAGCAGTTAAAAAGGCAGTAGAATACTTAGAAACACATACCATTTATATTCCTGTAAATTTAAAACTTGTGGTAAAATAATAAATAATGGGGGTAATCCCCCATTTTTATTGAGAGGAGAAATATTATGAGAAGAATAAGTATTAAAGATGTGGCTAAAGAAGCAGGAGTTTCTATATCGACTGTATCAAGGGTTATTAATAATAGTGCATATGTTAAAGACGAATTGAGAATAAAGGTTGAAAAAGCCATAAAGAAATTAAATTATAAACCGAGCACTATTGCTCAGAGTCTTAGAAAAGGTAAAACAAAAACAATTGGATTTGTGATTCCTGATATTACTAATCCTTTTTTCCCAAATATTGTGAAAGGTGTTGAAGATTATTTAAAAAAAGAAGGATATACATTATTATTAAGTAATTCAGATCAAGATTTAGAAATGGAAACGAAGATTATAAATACATTTATTTCTAAACATATTGATGGTATTATTTTTACAGGAACAGGATTGTATAATCCTACATTAGAGAAATTAATAGAAAAAGGAGTAAAAATAGTATTTCTAGATCGTATTTTAGAAGGCATTAATGCATCTTATGTTATATGTGATAATCAAATAGGAATTTACAAGTTATTAGAATATTTATACGATAGAGGAAATAAAAGTTTTTATTTTGTAAACGGAGATGAAAATACATTTAGTGCTAAAATAAGGTATGAAACATATATAAAATTTATGAAAGAAAAAAATATAAAAGATTATTATCATATATATACTAGATTTTCTTATGAAGCGGGTTATAAATTTGGGAAAGAAATAAAAGAACTCCCAGATGTTATTATAGGAGGGAATGACTTAATAGCTTATGGCATAATTGATTCTCTTCAAGAAAAAGGAGTAAAAATACCAGAAGATGTTAGTGTAACAGGATTTGATGATATTCTTTTTAGTAAGCATTATAAACCTTCTTTAACCACAGTAAGACAACCTATTTATGAAATGGGGTATAAAGCAGCAGAATTAATGTTAAAAATAATAGAGGGTAAACAAAAACAAATTAAAGGAATTATATTAAAACCTCAATTAATAATTAGAAATTCAACAAAATAATAACTTAATAAATATTAGAATCATATTCTAATAAATCTTTGCGTAAATCTTTTGCACGATGCAAAAATATAAAATTTTGTGTATTACTTTCGCATAATATTAAAATCCTTATTATTCCTTCTTTAGAGCCTTCAAACATAGCTTCTTGGAATGTCATTAAAGGAATTTTTGATAAATTAAATTCTTCCCTTATCGCTGTAATAGGATTATATGCTGTAATATCAGGAGTAACAGAACATAATATTGCAATTATATTTTTGATATTATTATTTTCAATAATTTTATTGTATAATTCAATAGAGCGGTTTATAATATGTTTTTTTTCATTTTTTTCTATTGAAGTTGCTCCTCTAATACCTATCATATTACACCTCGTAATTAAAATAAATAATCATTCCATAAAATTATATCATAAAGGAGAAATATTATGAAATTTGCTATAGTTATTAATACTTATATAAGGATAAATGAAAAAGTTATTGATTACTTTGATCATCCAACAGTATTGGAAAAATTTGAAAAAGAAAATACCCTGTATAAAACAATAAAAAGTATAAACAATTTAATACTTAATTCTGAAGATGAATTAAGTATATATATATTTTCAATAGCTGCTCATGAAGATACTTCCAGAGATGATGAAATAAAATCCAAAATAGAAAAAATATTAAAAAATTCTAAATTTAAATATTATATTTATACAAATTCTGATATTCAAAAATATAGAAAAAAATATAACTCATCATTTTTTTCAACAAAAGGATATTCAGAAATTAGAAATCAGGGATTTTTATTTTCTATTATAAATAACGAAGATATTATTATTCAAATTGATGACGATGAATTATTAAGAGGAAATTATATATTAAAAGCCAAAGAAATTTTAAAAAACAATCCTGATAAATATCTTATTACAGCACCTTATGAAAAAAATGGTACAATTAGAATTTTAGATGAAGATAAACTCAAATCATGGAAAAAATCTAAATCTATGGATAATGATATAGTCAGATTATCTCAGACTAATGAATTAAAAGAATGTATTTTTGGATTTGGCGGGAATATGATTATTAGAAAAAAATTTGCTGAAAATATTTATTATCCACTAGATATTCCGCGTGGTGAAGATTTTGCATTATTATTAGCATCAAGATTAATATATGAAAATGGAAATGAATATGCCCTAATAAAACCAAACAATAAAATATTTAAAACATATTATACACCTGAAAAAGATCTAACTATAATACATGAACCTCCATATACTCCAAGTGAAGATTTTATATTTTATATAGAAAAAAATTTAAAAAGGTTTATATTAGAATGGTTAATGATAAAAGGACAAAATAAATTTACATTTGAAGATTTGAAAAATTACTCACTATATTTATATGAAATGATTGGATATAATGACTTTAAATTTAAAATTAAAGAAATTTTGAGAGAATTAAGTAGAATATCTAATAATGTGAACAAATTAGAAAAAGAAATTTTTGAATATTTTGATAAATATTCTAAGAAAAATAGATTTGAAGAATATAAAAAGAAACAAAAAGAATATATTGATTTAATTAAATCTCTATAAGATATTTCCAATATCGTGAAGGCATATATTGCTTTTGAAGTTTTAAATTTTTTCTTTCAGAGATAGTTGCGTTATTAAAATATGTTTTCCATAGATTTTGAAAATAGATTTCATCATAAGATAAATTTTCTTCTTTCAAATAAAAATTTCTTTTAAATTCATTTATTTTTGCTAATTCTATTTTTTTATTGTATGAAAGAACAAGATTTCGTTTAATATCATGAATAATCCATTTTTCGTTAGGAAAACGGTTAATAAAATGTTTTGAAAGTAATGTTATTATATTATGATCAGGTTCAAAAGGAGCATATAATACGTCATTTTCTAATTTCCTAAATCTTAATAATCCTAGAAACTTATGTTTTTCATTCATAACTTTAGATATAGCATTTTTAAATCTAATAATATAATTTTTTTCAATATGTAATTCTGCATTTGTTTTTAATTTTAATGATAGATTAAAATATCTTATGATATCAACCTCAATATTATCTATTTCAGATAAATATGCAAGATAAATGTTTTTAAAAACAGTTTTATCAAATTTTTTAATTATAAATTCACTAACCACAGCAGCTTTTTTATAATCAGTTTTTATATTATCAAATATATTAAAAACACTGGGATTGTTTTTCCTAAAAATAAGATCAGGTATTTTTTGCTCATTATATGTATTATAGATAATTGTTAGCAATCCCTGGAAAGTATTATCGTATGTAATGATTTTCATTTTATACCACCTTCTCAATAGCTGTTAAAGGAAATAGAGGAATTTGATTATCTTTGTTTCTTATTAATTCCTCTTTTATTGATTCTGGGGTTAAAAATAAATTTGAATAATATTTTCCATTACAGGTTATAAAATATTTAGCTCTTTTTAAGACAACACCTATTTTTTTTAATTCATTAAAAGTTATTGGGGCGTATTTTCTAGCTTTTAAAATAGTTAAAGCGGATTTTACTCCTATTCCAGGTACTCTAAGTAAAGTTTCATAGGAGGCTTTGTTTATTTCCACAGGGAAATAATGGAAATTTCTTAAAGCCCATGAAGTTTTTGGGTCTAAATCTTCATCCAAAAATGGGTGATTCTCATTTAAGATTTCATTAGCAGAAAATTTATAAAATCTTATAAGCCAATCAGCTTGGTATAATCTATTTTCCCTTTTTAATGGTGGTTTTACATTTGGAAGTCTTTTATCCTCATTAACTTTTATAAATGCTGAATAATATACTCTTTTCATATTAAATTTTTTGTACATATTTTCAGTAAGTTTCAAAATTTGAAGATCACTTTCTGGAGTGGCACCAACGATTAATTGTGTACTATGACCAGCAGGTACAAATAAAGGAGCTTTTTTATATTTTTTTCTCTCTTCAATATTTTCTAAAGTATTTTGTCCAAGAAAATTCATAGGCTTAATTATATTTTCTTTGTTTTTTTGAGGAGCTAATAATTTAAGGCTTTTTTCACTTGGTAACTCTATGTTTACACTTAATCTATCAGCATAAAAACCTGCTTCTTTTATTAATTTTAAATCAGCACCAGGAATCACTTTTAAGTGTATATATCCATTAAATTTTTCTTCAATGCGGAGTTTTTTAACCACTTTTAACATTTGTTCCATAGTATAATCTGGATTTTTTATAATAGCAGAACTTAAAAACAATCCCTCAATATAATTTCTTTTATAAAAATTAATAGTTATATTAACAATTTCTTCAACAGTAAAAGTAGCTCTTTTAATATTATTACTTGCTCTGTTTATGCAGTATGCACAATCATAAATACAGGCATTTGAGAACAAAATCTTTAAAAGGGAAATACATCTACCGTTGCTTGTCCAACTATGGCAAATTCCACTAGAGGTGGCATTTCCTAACCCGTTTTTTGAATTATTTCTTTTACTGCCGCTTGAAGAACATGAAACATCATATTTTGCAGCTCCTGATAAAATTTTTAATTTTTCTTTTATATTCATAATATCACCTTTTTTCATAGCTGTGTTATATTGTAGGTATAAAAATTATATAACATAAATGTATAAAAGTCAACTATATGATGTGAAATTTATGTATGAATATATAGGGGAGGTATAGTTATGAAGAAACTATTTACAGTGGTATTTTTATTTTTAGCATTATCATATTTTGCTATATCTGAAGGAGAATGGATTATATCTGATAAAAAATTAGATTTACCAGGAGTATATTTTGATGACGAAAAATATTTCTGGAGAGCAGATTATCATCTTGAAGATTTAAAAGAAGCAACAGAGTTGAATTTAAAAATACATCATGTTACTGATGATTCAACAATTTTATTTTTTGATGAAGGAAATAATGAAGAAAAAAACTGGCAATACATAAAATCTTTGCTTGATGGTGCTAAGAAATTCGTGTGGGCAGCAATATATGATATTAATTATTATCCTTTTATACAGGAATTAAAAGAACTAAAGAAAAGAGGAATAGATATAAAAATAATATATGAATTAGATAATTTAAATTCATATATAAGTGGTTTAGGCAAGGCAGGAATAGAAACAAAGCATGATAAAAATTATAAATTAATGCATGATAAATTCTTAATTATAGATGGGTATTGTGTAATAACAGGAAGTACAAATTTTACCAATAATGGATTTAAATATAATTCTAATAATTCAATAGTTATTTTTTCTAATGAATTAGCTCAGGATTATATGGATGAATTTCAAGAAATGTATCAAGGATATTTTGGAAAAAAATCATTAGATAATAAGAAATATAAAAAGGTAGAATTCGATAGTGGTTTAATTGAACCATATTTTACACCAGAAGATGATTTAACAAATAGAATTATAGAATTAATAAATAATGCTAAAAAATCTATACATGTAATGATTTTTACATTTAGCAAAAAAGAAATAGCAGAATCATTAATAAATGCTAAAAATAGAGGAGTTGATGTAAAGATTATCGCAGAAGAATATCAATCTAATTATAGTTGGGCACAAATAAACTATTTGAAACAAAATGGAGTTAATGTTATTTTAGACAAAAATGATAGAACATTTCATCATAAAGTGATGATTATAGATGAAAATATTACAATTACTGGTTCTTTTAATTTTACAAATTCTGCTCAATATAATAATGACGAAAATTCCTTAGTGATACATAGTGAATATATATCAAAAGAATATGAGAGAGAATTTAAACGTTTGTGGAATAAATATACAAAATAAAATTATATCATTTTTGTATGATATAATTAAAACAAAAGAGAAGCTCGGAGGTGACTTGATGAAAAAACTACCAATAGGAGTACAAGATTATAAAGAAATAATAACAGAAGATTATATATATGTAGATAAAACAAAATACATCTATGAATTAATAAACAGTGGTAAATTTTACTTTCTCTCCCGTCCGAGA
>NZ_BAAHYY010000016.1:0-44600 GCF_054657315.1 Marinitoga arctica
TAATAAATAATGAAAGTTTTTAATATTTATTTGATTGGTGTTGGAGGACAAGGAATAGGATTATTAAGTGAAGTTATAATAAGAGCAGCAGACAAAGCAAATTTAAATGTTAGAGGTGTAGATACACATGGGTTAGCTCAAAGAGGTGGAACAGTCTCATCTAATATACGCATTGGAGATAATGTTAACTCTCCCCTTATAATGAAAGGGAAAGCTGATTTAGTGGTAGCTTTAGAAAGGCATGAAGCTTTAAGAGGAATGAACGAATATTCAAAAGATTCATCAACAGTAATATATTATGATGCAGTTTGGCAGCCACTTGATGTAAGATTAAGAAAAGCAAAAGAAATAGAAAATGAAACTATACAAAAAGCAGCCAAAAATAGAAATATAAATTTAATTAGAGTTTTTCTAAGTGATTTAAAAGATGCAAGAATGCAAAATATGACAGTTTTGGCAACAATAGCAAAAAAAAGACTTATTCCAAATGTAGAAAAAGAATATTTTTTACAAGCAATAAATGACTTGTTATCAGGAAAAGTTTTAGAAAAAAATATAGATCTTTTTGAGAAAGTATATAATTCTTGAAAAATGAGCCCATTTATATGGGCTCAAGTTTTTTATTTATGCTGAAAGAGGTTGTTTTCTTTTTTGGAACATTTCTTTTATTTCTTTATCTAATAATACTTTAATGTAGGTTTCTAATTCCTCGATTGAGTTAAAAGATATAATTTCTTTTTCAGTAATTTTATTATCTAATCCAATCAATTCAACTAAGTATCTATTTTTTTCTGAGTTTAAAATAAAATTTTTAAAATAATGTTTTTTTTCTTCATACCATTTGATCAACTCGTTTGTTTTAATCATATTGTCCCCTCCTATTTGTTTTTTATACCATTTTTATTCTACGATTTTGTATCTTGATTTTATGTTACTACAAAAAAACAACAAATACAATTAAAATATTGTAAATTTTTGGTAACAAAACTACTATATGGTAGAAAATGGTGTATAATATATATAGAAAGCGAGGTGGGATTATGAAAAACATTATTGGGAAAAGGATAGAATATTTGAGAAAGAAAAAAGGTTTATCAAGGGAAAAATTAGGTGGAATAATTGGAATTGCGGGGAATAGTGTGTATAGAATTGAAGCAGGAATGAATTTACCTTCTGCAGAAGTTATAATTGAATTAGCAAAATATTTTGATGTTCCAACTGATTATATTCTTGGTTTTAATAGCGATCCTAATTCGGAAGTTGGTAGTCTTTCTATGAAAAAAATACCTGTATATGAAAAAGTTGCCGCAGGAGTAACGGGAGTAGCAGAGCCTACAGATTATCCTATTGATGAAATATATCTACCTATGGGATCTAAAGGAGAATTTGCTGTGGAAGTTGTTGGGGATAGTATGGAGCCAGAAATAAAAGAAGGAGACTACGTAATTGTAGATCCAAATGCTTATATTGAATCAGGGAATAGAGTGATAGCATTAATAAATAATGGTTCAGATGCCTTAGTAAAAGTATATAGAAAAATTATGGATGGACCTGTAATGTTGTTTAGCTTAAATCAAAAATATGAACCAATTATTTTGACGGATGATCTAAAATGGCAAATTGTTGGTAAAGTTGTTAGTTTATATAGAAGGTATTAGGTGATAAAATGAAAAGAGTTATATTGTCTGGAATATTGATGTCCTTTATTTTTGGGACATCATTCCTTTTTACTAAAAATGCTTTAGATTTTGTTTCTCCATTTGAATTTTTAGCTTTTAGGTTTACAATTGCTTTTATTTCAATGACTATTTTAATGTTTATTGGAGTTTTTAAACTTAAAAAGAAAAATTACTTAAAATTATGGAAAATAGTTATTTTTCAGCCTATTTTATACTTTATTTTTGAGACTACTGGTTTAAACTTGGTACCTTCATCAGAAGCAGGAATAATAATAGCAAGCATTCCTATAATGATAGCTTTTATTGCACCATTTTTTTTAAATGAAAAACCACCAATAAAACATTATATTTATGTTTTTATAAGCTTTTTAGGAGCACTATTAATTATTGGATTTAATTCTTTTAAAGGAAATGTTAAAGGTGATTTATTGATTTTTGGAGCAGTATTATCAGCTACTTTTTATAATATTATCACAAGATTGATGAAAGATGAATTTACACCTTTTGAGATAACATATGCAATGATGATTACTGGAGCACTATTTTTTAATTTGTTTATACCTGATTACTCTTTAATGCTAAATAAAACAGTGTTAACTTCAGCTATTTATTTAGGCTTTTTTTCTTCAGTAATTACATTTTATCTTTTAAATTATATGATAAGTAAAGCATCCCCTATTCAGACATCCATATTTGCAAATTTGACAACAGTCATTTCTGTATTAGCTGGATTTTTATTCAGAAACGAATCTATAAATTGGTATCATATTGTTGGTATGATTTTAATAATTTTTGGAGTTTGGAAAGTAAATATGGAAAAGATAAGAATGTAATTTCTTTATTAATCAAAAAAATGATAATATTACTAAAAAACAACCCCTGCTTTTGCAAGGGTTATTTTAATCTATATTTTTCTAAACCAAGATATAATTCATAAGTTAAATTATACTTATAGGATCATCAGCTATCCATGAAAAAATTATACTATTTTCTAATGAAATTACATCATTATTTAAAGGATATAAGTATTCAATATAAGTATTTGAGTTAGCTTTATAAAACTTATAAATTTTTAAAAGCATATTTTTCCTCATCATAAACTTATTTTCCAATAATTGATGAATTTAAGAAAGGTTTTTCAAAATTAAATAATTTTTTGTTGAATTTTCAGTTTCTATTTTTGTTTTCCAATTTAATTTATATTCAAGTGTGTCATCATCAATATAAATAAATGAAGTTTCATCAATTGGGATCTCATTAGCTTCTGTATTTATCGCTGTAGCATCTGAAAATTTAATGTAAATAGAATTATATAATTTTTCAACTTCTAATTTTAATAAAGGTTCGAAAGATGATAAAGAGTTTCCTAGTGAAACAAAATCAATTTCAAATTCTCCATAGTATATAATCTTTTTTAAAGAAAATATTTCTTCTTAAGCTATTTTTTCAAAAATCCTAAAAACTTTATTCACTAATATTTTTATAATAAAACAAACCTTTCCTGCGAATCAAGCGGAAAGGTTTGTTTTCAATATGAACAACCATAAGTGATTTCGTGTATTATGTTTATAATTTTTTATTTTTCTTCTAAATTATTATTAATAATCTTCAAAATATAAAACTATTTTAATATTATCCATGAACTAAAATCTGTATCTAACTCTTTGGTTGGAGAAATCAATATAGTAACATTCTTAAAGAAAATCTTTGTATTTGGTTCGTAATTTTTTAAATCAAGTTCTAAAAAATTTCCATTAATATTTCTATTTTCAAAAAAACCAATATCAATAATAATGTTTTTTGAATCTACAGCTGGACCGTATAAAAAATCAGGATTTTCAGCATCATCAATTAAATTCATTTTTTCAATATTTATATTATTATCATATTCCAATGAAAGACTTATTCCTATTATATTTTTAATATCCCTACCTGATAAAATTAATTTATTATTTTCGAAATGCATACTAACCATAGCTTTATCTACAGTTTTAAATTTTATTTCTTTTTTTGATTGGTGGTTATTAACATCCTCTGAAATAATTTTTAAAATATACTCTTTGTCTCTTTCTAAATTATATAATACGTACGTTGATTCAGAAGATTCAGAGATTAAATCATCATTTAAATAAACATTTGTATATTTAAGTTCATCATTTTCCGGATCTGTAATAACCCATGAAAATGTAAAATTAAAAGGTATAATAGAATTATTTTCAAGACCATTAATTTTTATTATAGGTGGATTATTGGGTTTGGAATTAGCATCCGTAGTTGTAAAAGACCAAATGGGACTTGAAACTGATCCGGTATTTTTTTTATCGCTAACTTCAATTTTCCAATAATAAGTAGTGCTATAATCCAAATTTTTCATTTGATACTTTGTATCTGTGAAATTAGAAATTATTTTATTTAATGAATTTCGATTTTTTCCAAAATATAATGTGTAATATAATGTGTCGCCATCCTGGTCATCGCTATTCCATTTTAAAATAGGGTTTATTTCGATATTAATAGATTCATCTATAGGATATATATTTACTGGTATAGAAGGAAGGAAATTTATTCTATCACATGATATAAAAATTAATATAGTTGAAAAGAAAGTTAATATCCAAAATTTATATGATTTCATGTTCTCACCACCACATGATATAAAGGAAACTAATTATTTCCATAATAAAATTCAACACCTTTAGTAATTCTTGTATTTTCATTGGTCCAAATTAAAACGAAAATAGAATATTTATGACCAGATATGAAATTAGAAGAATCAATAGAAAAAGAACTTTCACTAGGTCCTAAATTCCATGAGTAAAAAATAGAATCATCAGTGTTATCGTGTAAATGTATATCTATATGATTATCTGCATAATTAATAATATTATCTCCTAAAACCCAAGAAATATCAACATTACTACTTGCAGGAATAGTATCATTATTCAAAGGTGAAATAATAGAAAAATCATTCAAGTCAGAAGTAGGGAAAATATGACCTAAATGATAAGTCCTTTTTTCAGATGAACCATCATTGAAAAATACCGTAAGAGTATAATCTTGATTTTCATAAACAGGTATATCTATATCGCTAATATTAAATTTATAATAATAATCATTTGGATTATCGTTGGTATCATTATCAGTTAGATTAATATTAAATCCTCCTGATTCATTGGAAACTTCGATGTAGTCAATATTTGAATTATCAGAAATATGAGGGTAAAGTTCAATGATAATGTTATTATTTTCAGTATTGGCTGATACAAAAAAGTCTTCTATTATTGATTTTTCCCCGTAATATAAAAAAGTAGATATTCTATATTTATTATCATAATTATTACTTAGCCAAATTTCAACTAGATATCTTTTCCCTTTTTCAAAATTTTCAAAAAAGGTAGATGGAATATTAATTACACCACTATTTGCATCAAAATCCAATTCATTTATAAGAGAAGAACGCTCTTCATCATAAAAAACTATCCAACTATTAGAATAACTATAATTTTCATCTGTTTTTTCAAATTGCAAAATAAAATTTTGATTAATTTGAATAATAGAATCTTCAATATCTGAAGTGATTCGTATAGGTTTACAAGATTCACCTATATATATTTTTCTTTCAATAATTTCTCCATCATTTAAAGTAGCTTTTATAGTATATTCTGTATTAACATAATTTTCAAATAAATTTGGTGGTTCTATGGAATAAAAACCTTCAAATACATTTCCAACATTTTCATTTTTAGTTAATTCAAATAGTACCTCATCATCATTTTTTACTTCTATAGAATTAACTTGATATTCATCCTTTACTTTAACATATCCACCTAAATAAGCATAAAATCCACTTGTTAAGTCAGGCGCAGAATTCAAATGCAATTCTAAATCAATGTGTTCAAATGGGTTTATAATAGGATCATCTTGAATTTCTATCCAATTAGAATAATCAATGTCTACCATTTCAATATTTTCGTTAAGTGCAGTAATATTATTAAATTTTACATTAGTTGTAGCTGCATTTAATTCGTAAATAGGTATTTGAACTATAGTACCTTCGTCAATATCATTAATATTTGATAAATCAATTTCGTATTGTTCTAATTCATTATATCCAGAATATGCAATAATGATTCCATTTTTACCCTCTGCACTTCCGAATTTAATATTTTTATTTTTTTCTAGAATAATATTTAATGCTTTTATGTTAGATAACAAATGACCTTTTAAATATAAAATGTCATCATTTTTATTATATTCAAATGTTATAGCAGGAGTATCAATAGTACTAAAAACTCTTGTAGCAATAGTTGTAGCTGGAATAACATTGGAGTTTACTATATCAGTTGCAATAACTGTTAAAAGATAATTTTTAGGATAGTCAAGATCTAGTGTATATTCTAAAGAAGAAATATTCTCTCCAACTTTTTTATCATTTAAATAGACATCATATACTAAATTGTTTAAATCAGGATCAGTATATTTTAATTTTAAAGTTTTAAATCCTCCATAAATATTATCATTTTGTGAAGGATATAAAATATCTATAACGGGTGGTCTATTTGCTGATTTTCTATAATTTACAGCAAAAACAGCAAAATCAAAAATATTTACTATACCATCTGGATTACTTATACTAAAAATATTTTCAAAAATTCCACTTCCTTTAGATGAAGGGAATATATCATAATCTGGATTATAATTATTATCGGAAACTTTAGTTCTATAATGTGATTTAAAAAAGGCAAAGTCGGTTATATCGACATAGCTATCATGATTAAAATCTCCTAAAAGTTTTTGGGAAGCATCTTCAGAAGATTTAATAGTTGAAGAAATATCAGAAACACCAATAGCTTTTATAATTTTATAATTTGAAGGTAAAGCAAAAAGATTAGTTCCAATTTTTTTAAGTTTTCCAAAGGATATAGAAATAATAGTTGTATTATTAACATAATTAATAATTTTAAAAGGAACATTATTAAATTTGAATTTATTCTTATCGATAACGCCTTCAAAAGTTAATTCTATAGCATATATATCTTTTTTTAAACTAAAATAGGATAAATTATTTTCAATTTTTTGAGAAATAAATTCGTTTTTGAAAAAGATATTACTTTTTAAATCTTTTTTTTCCTTGATTAAACAGGAGTTTAATATTAAAATTAAACCTATAAAGAAAACAAACAAAAATATGCTCTTCTTTTTCATTTTAATCCCTCCTATAAAGTAATATATAATATTAACATTAACCTATTTACCTTTAAAAAAAATTAAAAAATAAATTTATTTTATATTATTTTTTATTTACAAAATTATAACAAATATATATTCGAATTATATCATTTTTTTTCTATTGTGTCAATAAAAAACAAATAAATAATTTCTGTGAATCAAAGGTAGGAAGAACTTGTAAATGACTTGAAAAAGGGTATAAATTAAATAAAGAAATAAGGATTTCAATTTTTAAAATGTGAAGGAAAGGAATGAAAAAATATAAAATTCGTTAATGGTTAATGAAAGACATGGATACACTCTTCCAATATTTCTATTATGAAAAATTTAAAAAAAATAATTGCATAACAAAGGTTATTAAGCAGATAATAGCAGATAATATAGGAAAGTAGCAAAAAAGGTTCAATCTTTGCGATATATTAAAATACATTACTTAGCAACAATAGATGATGTAAAAACAACTACAAGAATGTTAAAAAAAGGGAAAATAAAAAGATATGTAAAAAAACTACAAGAATATTAAAAAATGGTAAAATAAAAATGTGCAAGAAAGAATTATGTATTAGAAACAGAATTAGCGAAAAAATCTATTTTTTCTTTTAATCTATAAGAATCCCTTTTAATAGAAATAATATAAGTTAGAAAAAATGACAATTTATTCCCATTGTTTTCCCATACTTTTAATAATAAGGTATTTTTTGTCTTATTTTTTCAAATTCCATAATTGCAATCTCTGCAAACTCTAGATTTGGCGTTTGATCTATTTAAACATTTAACAATAATTTTCTGTACTTTGATCGACATTTTAAATGTATTCTTAACTATAGTATATACATATCTGAACTTCGATTTTTGGAAAAACTGTTTGAATTGCATCTGCCAAATCTATTAATCTTTCAATAGAAAAATTAAAATATCCTTTATACCTCTTGCTTCAAGTATTTAAAACACACATTTTGAATTTTAAGATTCAGTATTTTCAATATATTACCAATATATCCTTATAAAACATCGAGGTTAATGCGAAATATTGCATACAACTTTTTACTTAATCTTCAACAACACCCCAATCTTTAACACCATTTTTTAATAATATTTTCCAGTTCTCAATCTCTTATTTTATATTTTTTCTTAACTTTTTTTATTTCATCTCTAAATTTTGCTGCATCTTCATATCTTAGTTCAGAAGCTGCTTTAAACATCTCTAATTCTAATAACTGTATATATTCTTGTGGGGTAGTGTTTTCAGCTACCTCAAATATGAACTCTGGCTTTTCAACTTTCTCCATAAATTGTTCAAAAATATTTTTTGGTAACTCCTTTATTATAGATTTAGGTTTTATTCCATTTCTTTCATTATAATCTTTTTGTAATTTTCTCCTTCTATTTGTTTCAAATATAGCATTTTGCATTGCGTTAGTGATTTTATCAGCATAAAGAATTACTTTACCATTTACATTACGAGCTGCTCGTCCAATTGTTTGAATTAAAGTAGTTTCAGATCTTAAAAAACCTTCTCTATCAGAATCCATAATAGCTACTAATGAAACTTCTGGTAGATCTAAACCTTCTCTTAATAAATTAATCCCTATAACAACATCAACATCTCCGCTTCTTAATTTTCTTACAACTTCGGATCTTTCCATTGCATCGAGTTCTGAGTGTAAATATGTAGATTTTATACCTAATAAATTTAAATGATCTGAGAGCATTTCTGCATCCTTTTTTGTTAAAACAACAGCGATAGCTCTTTCGTTTTTTGATATTACAGATCTTAATTCTGATATAAAATCATCAACTTGACCTATAGTTGGTTTTACTACCACTTCAGGATCAATAAGGCCTGTCGGTCTTATAATTTGTTCTACTATTTGTTCAGAATGCTCAAATTCAAAAGGGCCAGGGGTTGCAGAAACAAAAATTGTTTGTCTTATTTTATTTAAAAATTCTTCAAATTTTAGTGGCCTGTTATCAAATGCAGAAGGTAATCTGAAACCATAATCTATTAAATTTTTCTTTCTTGAATGGTCTCCAGCCCACATAGCTCTTAATTGAGGTATAGCAATATGTGATTCATCAATAAATGTAATGAAATCTTCGTCAAAATAATCAAGTAATGTCCAAGGTGGTTCTCCAGGTTTTCTATTATCAAAGTGCCTTGTATAATTTTCTATACCTTTACAATGACCTAATGTTTCAAGCAACTCCATATCCATTAATGTTCTTTGTTTTATTCTTTGAGCTTCGAGTAATTTTCCAATTTTTTGAAATTCTTCTATTCTAATTTCTAATTCTTTCTTTATAGAATCAATAGCTTTTTTTATTTTTTCTTCTGTAGTGACAAATTCATTTGCAGGATAAATGGTTATCTTATCAAAAAAATCTATTTTAGTTCTATTTAATATGTCAAAAGAATAAATTTTTTCAATTTCATCATCAAAAAATTCTACTCTTATTCCAAAGTCTTCATATGGAGGATAAATTTCTAATATATCCCCTTTAAATCTAAAAACTCCACCTGAATGTTTGTCTTCTGAACGTGTATATAGCATTTTTGCTAATGATTCTAATATATGTCTTCTATTGTAATTATTTCCAACTTCTAATTTTAAATTTATTAAAGCGAAGTCTTCGGGATTTCCAGAAGCATATATAGTAGAAACGCTTGCAACTACTATTACATCTCTTCTAGTCAAGACAGATTTAAGAGTAGATAGTCGCATTTTTTGTAATACTTCATTTATACTTGCATCTTTTTCAATATATATATCTCTTCCTGGTAAATATGCTTCAGGTTGATAATAATCATAATAACTGATAAAAAATTCAACTTTATTTTCTGGGAAAAAATCTTTAAACTCTCTATATAATTGAACAGCTAATATTTTATTTGGAGATAAGATCAACGTAGGTTTATTTAATTTTTCAATTACATTTGCCATAGTAAAGGTTTTTCCAGATCCAGTAACGCCTAATAAAGTTTGAAATCTATATTTTTTTTCTATACCTTGAATCAATTTTTCAATGGCATCTGGCTGATCACCTTGTGGTTTATATTTTGAATGTAGTTTAAATCGGTTCATAAAATCACCTCTATTTGGTTTCTAATTTTAATCTTGCATATACAGGAATACCATTTAAAAATGGAGGATAATATTCGCCTTCAATTAAAGGTAAAGCATATTCAATAAATTTTTCATTCACAAACATGCCATCATCAGTTATATATTCATCAGGAATTAATTTTGTTTCATTAGCTACGTCATCAAGGGAAATCAATTTAGTACTACTTATATATGGAGAGTTCATAATTCTTTCTATACCAACCATATATCCACTATGTCCTTCAATTGCATATTTAACAGCCATTGCTCCAACTTTAATAGCTTCATTTACATCAACTTGACTAGAAATATGTCTTCCACTTCTTTGAAGATAATCAGGTACAGCGTAATGTGTTTTTATGTTTAACTGATTTTTAATCATATTTGCTAAAGTTGAACCAATTCCACCAAGTTGGACATTTCCAAAATTATCTTGATAGCCTCTTGCAGCAACGAAAGTACCATCTTCATATTTAATTCCTTCTGAAGCAGCTATCGAACAATATCCATATTTATTTATAGATTGTATTACTTTTTCAAAGAATTTTTTTTCATTAAAAGGTTTTTCTGGCATTAATATAATATGTGGGCCATCATTTTCATACCTTTTTGCTAAAACTGTGGAAGCTGCAACCCATCCAGCATGTCTTCCCATGGTTTCAAGAATAAATACCTTAGTTGAATCAGCAGCCATGCTTTTTACATCTAAAGTTCCTTCTAACATAGCAACAGATAAATATTTTGCTATAGAACCAAACCCTGGAGTATGATCAGTTTCCGGTAAATCATTATCTACTGTTTTTGGAATTCCGATAACTCTTAAATCATATCCAATTTTTTGAGCATATTTGTGAATTTTATTTGCAGTATCCATGGAGTCGTTACCACCATTATAGAAGAAATAATGAATTTCATATTTTTTGAGTATTTCAAATATTTTTACTAGTTCTTCTTCTGTTTTTATTTTTCTCCTACAAGATCCAAAAGCACTTGATGGTGTGAATTTTAATAATTCAATTTGATCTGGATCTTCATTTTTCATATTCACTAATTTTTCATTAAAAACACCATTAATGCCATTAATAGCAACATAAATATTATCAATCTCTTTTGAATTTAAAATAGTTTTTATTACGCCGTAAGCTGAAGCATTTATTACGCTTGTTACACCACCAGATTGAGCATATAAAGCATTTTTCATATTTATCCCTCCAAATAAAATAGTCTTGCACGAGGCAAGACTATTTTAACATATTAATACTTCTAAAATTTAAAGATTTAAATATGTTATCTTAAATAAATAGTGCAAATATTTTAAATATTATATATGATACTATTGCAGCAGCTGGAACTGTTAAAAACCATGAAAGAAAAATATCTTTTATAACTCCTAAATTAATAGAACCAGTGCCTCTAGCTAATCCATTACCAATAACAGAACCTACCACAGTATGAGTCGTTGAAATTGGCATCCCCATATTTGAAGCTAAGAAAACAGTTGTAGCAGTTGAAAAATCTATAGCGAATCCTCTAGAGTTATTTAATTCTGTTATTTCAGTACCGACAGTTTTCATAACTCTGCTACCCCAGACAGCGACACCAATAGCTATTCCTAAACCACCTAAAGCTAATATATATCTTGGAATTTCTGCTTTAGCTCCTACAGTTCCTGTAACTACTGCTGCGTATATAGCAGCTACTGGACCTATAGCATTTGCAACATCATTAGCTCCATGAGCTAATGCAACATAACATGAAGTGATAACTTGAGATTTTCTAAATATTTCCTCAACATAAACATAAGGATCATCAGATACGCTTTTTAATTTCATAATAATATATAACATTATTATGAGAGATATTAATATTCCAAATAAAATAGCATAAATAATAGCTTTAAACGTAATAGGCATATGTAAAGTTTTTACAATAAATGAAAGACCTATAATAAAGGCAGCTAATCCTAAAAAGAAAGGTATCCAAATTTTAGAATTCTTTTTGATATCTTTGCTGTGAAGTATTGTTGCAGAAATAGCTTTAAACATAACATAGGAAACGGCCAAACCAACTAAAGGTGATATAATCCAGCTTAATGTAATGGTTACTATTTTTGACCAATTTATTACTGTTAAACCACCTGCAGCTAAACCATATCCTACCATACCACCAACAATTGAATGAGTAGTAGATACTGGCCATGATTTATAAGTAGCAATAGCTAACCATATAGTGGCTCCAATCAATGCTGCCATAGAACCCCAAATAACCAATTTAGGGTCTGCTAAAATATCTAGATGAAGGATTCCTTTTCTGATAGTATCAGTTACTTGTTTTCCAAAAAAAGTAGCACCTACAAATTCTAAAACACCAGCAATAACAACTGCTTGTTTTGGAGTAATTGCCTTAGCACCTACAGCTGTAGCCATAGAATTAGCAACATCATTAGCCCCAATTGCTAAAGCCATACCAAAACCTATTAATAATCCAAGAATAAGGATAACGCTCACAGTATTCCTCCTTTACTCATTTATAAGTATGTGAACTCTGTCGCAAACGTTTTGAGTTACATCGGCTATCCTTGATAGCAATAGGACTAATTCCCTTATATAAAGAAAATCAACTGGGTGGAAATTATCTTTTTGAGAATACAACCATTTTCCAAATTCAAATAATTTATTGTCAATATCTTTTTCAAACCATTTCATTTCAGAAATATCTTTTTCTTCAGCAGAAACAGCGTTTTTAGCAAAATCAGATTCTAAAATAACATTTATGTATTTTACTGTTTTTTTGAAATGATCTAACATTTTTTCTATTTCATCAACAACAGAAAAAATCATATTTTTATGCTCTTCATCAAATGTTATCTTATTAAAAGTCATTTTTTTGGCTACATCTTCTATTAAATCAATTATTTTATCTTGCATATCTATAAAATCTAGCAAATCAGTTCTTTCAAACCTGTATAAATGGCCTTTTTTAAGATATTGTCTAAAATTTCTCTTTATATCATCTGCATCATCTTCCAATTTATCTATTATTTCAACAATATCTTGAATATCTTCGCCATCTAAATATCTTTTAAATAATTCTGGTAAATAATCAGATGCTTGTTCGACTATACGAGCATGTTTAATGACTTCTTCGATGGGATTAAACTTTTGAAACATTTTTCCCCAAATAGTAATAACAATCACCTCCAAAATTTATTTTACATACTTTAAAAGAAATTCATAAGCTTCATTTATTTTTTTAAATTTTTCTTCGCATTTATTTTTATCATCAATACATTTATCAGGATGATATTTTTTTGTTAATTCTCTAAATCTTTTTCTAAGTTCATCTTTTGTAAAATTTTCTGGTAAATTTAATAATGATCTATAGTAATCATATTTTTGTCTTAAATCGTAATAATTTTGGTAATTATTATTTTGTTTTCTATTATTTTCATAATAATTTCCATAAGTTTTTCTATATGTGTAATACTTAAATTTAAAATTTCTAAATAATAAATAAATTCCTAGTATTGCAAATATAAAAAGAATTGGATATCTAAATAAAATAATAAAAATAGCTCCAACAAATCTGAAAAAAATAGAAATAACTACCAATAATCCAATAAATGTTAAAAGAATTTCCATAATATTCCTTCTTTCTGTAATTTCATAACTATTCTAACATAACAACATTTATAAAATGTTTCTTTGTTTTTTCAAAAAAAATAGACTCGTATCAACGAGCCTATGAATTCATTATTGATAAATATCTATCTATAAATGCTTGTACTTCCATCATTCCAAAATTTCTATAAAATCTTGTTAATTCTCTATTATTTTCATCTACAAATACTAGCGTAGGAACAGAGAATACCAACATTTGTCCAGATACATCTGGCTTATCTTCAATATCAACATATTCTAATTCAATATTATTTTCATTCATTAATTTTTCTACTTTTGGCCATAATCCCTTGCAGGTTCTACATGTTTTATTGGCGAAATAATACGCTTTCATAATCCAACCTCCTTTAAAATTTTTTATTTCAGGAGGATTTTAACAAAATTAATTTAAATATTAAAGAAAAATAGTTAACAAGATTGAACTTTTTAAATTTCTAAAAAATCACCCGGTTTTAATATATCACATTTTATTTTTAAGTTTTCCACCCTTTCTTTAAAAATATTAGCATCAGCATTAATTATTTCCCATGTGTTATAATGGAAAGGAATAACGATTTTTGGATTTATTATCTTTGCAGCAATTATAGCGTCTTCTATATCCATGACAAAATTTCCACCTATTGGCAAAAAAGCTACATCTATATTTTCTAATTTTAATAATTCCATATCTTTTGTTAAACCAGTATCTCCAGAATGATATATTTTTTTGTTATCTATTTCAATAATAAACCCTCCGGGAGTCCCACCATACACAATGTTATTGCCTTCAATTATTCCAGAACCATGTAAAGCAGGAGTCATTTTGATTGTGCCAAAATCAAAATGTTTTCTTCCTCCAATATGCATAGGATGTAAGTTTTTTAACCCTTTGAAAGAAAGGTAGTTTATAATTTCAAAATTAGAAATAACAGTGGCGTTTGTTCTTTTAGCTAGTTCAATAGTATCTCCTAAATGATCTCCATGACCATGGGTAACTAAAATATAATCTAATTTATCAAAATCTTCTACTTTTTTTGTTGATTGAGGATTTCCATTAAGAAAAGGATCTATTATTATATTTTTTGAACTTTCAATATACACAACAGCATGACCTAAAAAATGAATCTTCATTTTCTCCCTCCTTATCCCAGTTTGATGTTAAAAATAATATAAAAAACATATGATAAAAAGAGAATTAATCCTTTAAAGAATCCAGCTTCTTTTTTTCTGATTAAAAATATTTCAGTTAAAGTTATAGTTGCAACCATATAAATAGCATCAAAAACCACGCTTCTGTCAGGTATAACGGGGTGTATAGATGCAGTTATTCCCAAAACAACTAGGATGTTAAATGCATTTGATCCAACTAAATTTCCAATCAGGATATCGTTTGTTCCTTTTTTAGCAGCAATTATACTAGTTACTAATTCTGGTAAAGAAGTTCCAATAGCTATTATTGTTACACCAATAAGTGTTTCGGTTAATCCTAATAATTTAGCAAAGTGAGAAGCGCCTCTTACAGTAACATCTCCGCCAATAGCTAACATAACTATTCCTAATAATATTAAAAATATAATTTTATTCCATGTTAATTCCATATTTTTAGATTCTTTCACTTCTTCTAATAATTGTTCTTGTATAGTTTTATCGTTTTTTGCCATATTATACATATAGGCTATAAAAATTATTAAATAAGTAATTAATATAAACCCATCATAATTAGATAACTGACTGTTACCATCTAAAAGCATAAATAAAAGAGTTGAAGATATTAAAATTACAAAAGGAATTTCATATAATAACGTGCTTTTTTGAATATAAGTTTTTCTAATCATTAAAGATAAACCCAATATTAAAGCTATATTTGTTATATTACTTCCAATAACATTTCCTAAAGCTATTCCAGAAGCACCTTTTAATGCAGCACTAATACTTACAAATAGTTCAGGAGCACTAGTTCCGAATGCAACTAAAGTTAAACCTGTGAATAATTCGGATACTCCAATTTTTTTAGAAAAACCAATTGACCCTTCTATTAAATAATCTGCACCTTTTATCAAAAAAAACATACCTACAATTATTAAAAATAAGTCTAAAAACATTTATTTAACTCCTTTCAAAGTACTATATAAATTAAAAAAAGTATTATCAGAAATAATAGAATATTTTGAAAGTAGCATAAAAAATTCATCAAAGTAGTCGATTATTAATGGATAATCTAATACTTTTGAATAAATATCATTTCTTTTTTTATAATTAGATATTATATGGTTATATAAATCTATATTCGAATCTTTTAAATATTTTAATCTAAAAGATTCACACATTATTTCCGGCCATATATCTGTTGTATTTTTTCTCTTAATAATATATCCAAAATTATAATGAGAAAGTTCATGTAAAATTATTCCATTGTTAGCGTTGTTTATAAAAAAATAATTTTTTGGAATGAAAAAAGATTGATTGTAATTAGTTTTAAATATGTAAATTTCTTTTGGAAGTTTTAAATTATGCTTTTCAAAAAAAATAAGTATATTTTTAATGTTATCTATTTTTAGTTGAGTATTTATAACAATATTGTTTTGTGAAAATTTTTTTAAATTTTTTTCATATAATAATACTACATTTTGATTTACTATTGAATAATTAGAATTATTAAATATTATTTTTTCACCAAAACTTTCAAAATAAATTAATAGAGTATTATTTAAAGTAAATGATTTTATTAATCCATATCCACTAAAAAAGGAATTGTCATTTATTACATTAAATTTCGGGTAAATTGATGGATTAATAATTATTACCTTATTATCATATATAATTATTATTTTAAAAAAACTAATAGCAAGTATCACCAGGAAAAAAATAAGTAACCTTCGGTATTTCCTCCACTCCATAAATGTTCTCCTATTTTTAATTTTGTTTTACCTAATAAAGGTTGGGTTAAAAACAAAAAGTTATTTTTTATATTTTCTATATTCATAATTTCAAAATTCGGGTTTATTATTACGTTTAAGCTGTTATCAATATTAGAAATATCATTTAGAAATATTTCTTTTCCATCACTTAATTTAAATTTAAATGAATTTGCTAATTTTAAAGCTTCGTATGGTTTTTGAATGAATAGCTGATATTTTTTTTGATAAATTTGTGCAGTAATAATTGTGCAATTATTATAATCTGCCAATGCAGATAAAAAATCTTCTATCTGCTCATATTCTTCATCTGTTAAAGAACCATTTTTAAAAGGATTTCCGTTGATAAAGAAAAAAGATAATTTTTTATGATACACAAAATCCATTATACTTTCTATAAACTCTAAATTATCCTCTAAGGAATTCAATAGGTTAAATTGCAATGCTAAAAAATTTAATTTCATATTCTACCTCCTCTCAAAAATATTATATCATAATTTTTTTTGCCTTTTTACTATATAAAAGTGACAACTTGTCTTTTTAAATCAAAAAAACAATAAAATTATTGTATAATAAATTCGTGGGAGGTGGAATAATGAAAAGGGAATTATATAGATCTAAAAAAGATAAAATGTTAGGTGGAGTTTGCGGAGGTTTAGCGGAATATTTTGACATTAGTTCTACATTAGTTAGATTAATATGTTTAGGATTAATAATAGCAGATGGAATAGGATTAATATTATATATTTTAGCTTGGATAATCATTCCAGAAGAGGGGGATTTTGAAGATAAATCAGAAGCCGTAGAAGAAAAAAATAATTTAGATAAAACATCAGATACCTCCAAAAAAAACACGATAATAGGTCTAGTTTTTATTTTGTTTGGTTTATTTTTTCTTTTAAATAATTTTTTTCCAAATATATTATCTTTTAGTTTGATGGTTGGAATTTCTTTTTTTGTTTTAGGTATATATTTAATGATTAAAGGAGGAAAACAATGAGATATATAATAGGATTATTTTTTATATTAATGGGAATATTATTTGTTTTTCAAGGATTTAATTTTGATTTGTTATTCCGCATAGCCACTAATTTTTCTAATTTTTGGTCATTTATTCTGATTATTATAGGAGTTTCAATAATTTCAAAAAATATAAAATGGTTAAAATGGTTAAATATAATTCTTGTTTTGTTCTTTTTAGTATTATTGATTTTTTGGGATTTTGATAAAAGTTATATTGATATAAGTTTTAAGAAAGATAAAAATTATGAAAAAATGAACTTTGAAATATTACCTGATTCAACTAATATGAATATTTACTTTGTAATTCCGGCTTTAACTTTAGATATTTCTATAGATGAATCTTCGGATAAAATATATGGTTATTATTATGGACTTAATAGAATAAAAATTGATCAAAGCAAAAGTAAATTAAGATTTTATAATGAAGATTCTACAGTTTCTAATAATTATAAAATACATATAATTTTACCTAAAAAAATTACATATAAAATATTTGTTAATAATAAGGTGTCTAATGTATATCTTAATAATTTAGATAATGTTATTAAAAATTTATATATAAATTCTGGAGTAAGTAATTTAAATGGTAGTATAAAAACATTTAAAGAAACTCTTTTTTTAAATGTTGATAGTGGTGTATCAAACATCAATTTGGAGTTACCCAAAAACACAACTTTGGATTTAAATTATGATAGTGGTGTAAAAAACATTAATATAGACAAAAATATAATAAGAAGGAACGAAGGAGACTTTAAAATTAACATAGATTCAGGTGTATTTAGATTAAATTTAAAAGCAAAGGAGTGATTTAATGAAAAATAATATTTTAGGTGGATTAATTTTTATACTATTAGGTGGATATTTAATAATATCAAATATTTTTGAAATAAATATAGATTGGAATTTATTATGGCCAGTAATATTATTATATTTTGGTTTAAAATTTGAAATAAGTTTTTTTAAGGATAAAAAAAATCCAGGAATTTTGGTTCCAGGAGGTATATTAATATCTGTTAGTATACTATTCTTTTTAGTTGCAATTTTGGGGTATGAAATGATGAAATATTTGTGGCCTGGATTTATATTAGCACCAGCAATAGGATTGTTGCAATTGGCTATTGCTTCAAAAAAAGTAAAAGAATATATTTTTCCAATAATATTTTTAAGCGGTTTATCAATATTATTTTTTATTGAACAGTTTATTGGTATTGATATATGGAATTATTTTATAGGATTAGTATTTATTTCTGTAGGAATTAATATATTAACCAAAAGGAGAAAAAGTAATGGGTAAAATTATTGAAGTACAAAATTTGAAGAAATATTATGGAAAAATAAAAGCGGTGAATGATATATCCTTTGAAGTGAAAAAAGGAGAAATATTTTCGCTTTTGGGTCCAAATGGTGCTGGTAAAACAACAACTTTAGAAATAATTGAAGGATTAAGGAAAAAAGATGATGGAGAAATAATATATTTTGAAAAATATACATCTCCTGATGATTTTTATATTAAAGAAAGAATTGGTGTTCAATTGCAAAGTAGTGCTTTTTTAGAAAATTTAACTGTTATAGAAACATTAAAAATGTTTTCGGGATTATATAAAAATTCGTTAGATATAAATTATTTAATATCTAAAGTTTTTTTAGAGGAAAAGAAAAATTCGATGGTTAAAGAATTATCTGGTGGTCAAAAACAAAGATTAGCTATAGCTGTTGCATTAGTAAATAATCCAGAAATAATTTTTTTGGATGAACCAACAACAGGATTAGATCCTCAAGCGAGGAGAATGATTTGGGATTTAGGTTTGGAGCTTAAAAAAGATGGGAAAACAATTATATTAACTACTCACTACATGGAAGAAGCTGAATATTTATCTGATAATATTAATATTATTGATCATGGTAAAATAATAGCTAGAGGAACAATAGATGATTTAATAAAGCAATTAAATATGGAAACAATTATTATTTTTAAAACGGATTATGTTAAAGAATTTCAACAAAAGTTTAAAGGTACTGTATTCGATAAAAAAATAGAAATAAGTACAAATAATTTAGAAAGTACATTATTTGAAATAATAAAATATTCAAAAAATAATAATTTAATCCTTGATGATATAGTTATAAGAAAACCTAATTTAGAAGATGTTTTTTTAAATTTAACCGGTAGAACTTTAAGGGAATGATGGTATGAAAAGGATATTAAATTTATCTTATTACCAGTTAAAAAGTGATATAAGAGAATTTAGTTCTTTTTTCTGGTCATTTATTTTTCCTCTGATACTATTTGCTATATTAGTTTTTATATTTGGGAAACCTATCCAATTAGATATAAATGATTTTAAAGTGGGTATTGTATATGAAAAAAATATTAACATAATATCTAAAGCGATTTTGTCAAATGCATTTAATAATATGCCTATAGAAAAAAGTATTATTAATGATTTAGATATAGCAATAAAACAATTAAAAAATAATGAAATAGATGTCGTTTTATTTATTCCAAAAGAAATGAATTTGATAAATGAAAAACCTAAAGTGGATTTATATTTTGTTGAAGGGAGAAACAGTTCGAATTTTTCAAAAAACATAGTAAAAATATTTCTTGATTATATCAATATTGAAATGATAAAAAAGGCAAAAAAGGTTAAAGATAATATAGAAATAGAAAAAATACCTGTTAGTTCTTTGAGAAAAGAATTTTCTTATAAAGATTTTATTTTCCCTGGAATACTTATAATGTCAATAATGTCTATTGCGTTTTTTAATATTCCATTCAATTTACTTTTTTCAAGAGAGATAGGTATTAATAAAAGATTTTTATTAATACCTATTAAAGGGTATTCATATTTTTTTGCATTAATTATTAGTAGTATAATAATGGTTTTTATCTCAAGTGGATTTGTTTTAATAGAAGGGTTATTATTTAAAGTAACTCCTAAATTTTTTACTATCGAATTTATTTTATTTTATTTATATTCCTTAATAACATTATTTTCTATTGGATTAATATTTGTATCATTATCAAAAAAATTATCAACATCAATAGTAATAATAAATTTCTTTTTTCAAATTTCAATGTTTTTAGGTGGGCTATATTTCCCGATATTTAATATATCTTGGATAATTAAATGGTATGTATATATAAATCCTGTAACTTATTTAGTAGAAGGAATGAGAAGATTAATAGGTTTTAATATAGCCCCTTTTATGGATATATGGATATATATCGTACCTTCAATATGGATGATATTTGCATTGATTATATTTTCATTTAACTATAAGAAGGTGCTAGGATATGAATAAAATATTATGGCTGTCAAAATATATTACAAAAGAAGCTTTTAGAAACAAAAGCGAATTGTTTTTTACATTATTCTTTCCATTGATGTTTTTGATAATGTTTGGTTTTATATTTGTTGATCAAAATGATGATTCTATAATGAGTATAGCGATATATACTGATGATAAGAAAATTGTAGAAGAATTATCAAAAGTATATGAAATTAAAAAAATATATGAAAAGGACAAAGTATCGAAAAATATAAAAAATGGAAATTATGATATAGGAATAATTATAGATGGTAACAAAATTGAATTATATTATGACGAAACAGTTCTTAATAATATAGCCTTGATCCAAGGTTTGGAATTAAATTTAAAGAAAATCATATTAAATAAAGATAATAATTTTGAATATATTAAAATTAACGAAAAAAATGTTAATCTAACCTCAATAAAAGCACATTATATAGATTATCTTTTAACTGGTGTAATTGCAATATCCCTTTTATCAAATGGAATGTTTTCCGTAATTACTGTTTTTGGAAGATATAAAAGATTAAATGTTTTAAATAGATTCATTTTAATACCTATAAAACCATATACTTTTATTATTGGATTAACATTAACTAGGATAATATTAGGTTTTTTTTCTTTAGTACTATTAATTATTGTAAGTATGATTATATTTAATCTATCTATAGTTATTAATTGGCCAATGTATATATTATTATCTTTTACTTCCACTATAGGGATGATGGGGTTTGGATTACTTTTCCTTTTTTTATTTAAAAAATCTGATACTGCACAAAATGCCGCAACAATATTTTTTTCTTTAATGATGTTTTTCTCAGGTATATATTTTCCAATAGAATTTTTGCCTAAATTATTTAAAAATATATCTTATATATTACCTATAAAATACATAGTGGATTCATTCAGATACATTTCTGGAATAAATATTATGAGTTTTGGTACGTTTGTTTTAATAAATTTAACAATGTTTTTGTGTGGGAGCATATTATTATACATAGCCTCTAAAAATTTTCTATCTCCAGAGAATTAATAATATTCACAAATTATATTCTTAAAAGAAAAAAAAAAGAGGTATAATTGAAAAAAAGATTTGTGAAGTTGGAGGGAATTTTTGTGATAAACTATGAGGAAGACTTGAGATTTGATGTAATAGTAGTAGGTGCAGGTCATGCTGGTATAGAGGCAGCATATGCTGCAGCTAGAATGGGAATGAAAACACTATTGCTTACAATTAATTTAGATAATGTTGGGTGGGCACCGTGTAATCCAGCAATTGGTGGTCCGGCGAAAGGTATAGTTACTAGAGAAATAGATGTATTAGGTGGATTACAAGCTAAGGTGACAGATAATAATATGATAAATATTAGAATGTTGAACACTAAAAAAGGTCCTGCGGTAAGGGCATTAAGAGCACAAATTGATAAATATGATTACTCACAGAATATGAAAGAAATATTACATTCCACACCAAATTTACTTTTAAGATATGGGTTGGTTAAAGAATTAATTGTTGAAAAAGGAAAGGTTAAAGGTGTTATTACAGAATTAGGCGTAAAGTATGATGCAAAAGCAGTAATTTTAACCACAGGTACTTTTTTAAGAGGTAAAATTTTTGTTGGTAGAAGCGTTTTTGAATCAGGTAGAATGGGGGATTTTCCCGCTAATGGATTAAGTAAATCATTATCAGAAAATGGTATTAAATTGGGAAGATTTAAAACAGGTACACCTGCTAGAATTTTAAAAGATAGCATTAATTTTTCTAAAATGGAAAGACAGGATACATCAGATGAACCTTTGGCTTTTTCTTATTTTTCTCAACCAAAGGTTTTAAATAAAGATTATCCATGTTGGCTTACAAGAACAACGAAAGAAACACATGAAATTATAAAGAAATATTTGATGTTCTCGCCTTTGTATGGAGATGTAAAATTAATAGAAAGTGTGGGTCCTAGGTATTGTCCATCTATTGAAGATAAAGTCGTAAAATTTAATAAAGAATCACATCAATTGTTTATTGAACCAGAAGGGATAAGAACCAAAGAATATTATATAAATGGTTTAAGTACAAGTTTACCATATGAAGCACAAATTCAAATGGTAAGAAGTGTCCCTGGTTTAGAAAATGCTATTATTGTAAGACCTGCATATGCAGTTGAATATGATTTTGCATATCCAGATCAACTTCAACATTCATTGGAATCGAAGATTATAGAGGGATTATTTTTTGCTGGTCAAATTAATGGAACTAGTGGATATGAAGAAGCAGCTGGTCAAGGTTTAATTGCTGGTATTAATGCAGTTCTTAAAATTAGAGGAGAAGAACCGTTTATTCCAAATAGAACGGAATCTTATATAGGTGTATTAATAGATGATTTAATAATAAAAGGGACAAATGAACCATATAGATTATTGACCTCAAGAGCAGAATATAGATTGCTATTAAGACATGATAATGCACATTTAAGATTAGCAAAGTATGGATATAAATACGGATTAATATCGAAAGATTTTTATGAAAAAGTATTGAGATTAGAGAAATCAATTGATGAAGAAATTGAAAGATTAAAGAACATAAAATTAAAACCATCGAATAATATTAATGATATATTAGTAAAAAAAGGGACAACCCCTATAAAAAACGGAATGAGTTTATATGAAATTTTAAAACGTCCACAGGTTTTATATTCTGATATAAAAGAGTTTGATCCGAAAATAATTGAAGATAAGGATTTGCTAGAACAAGTTGAAATAGCTATAAAATATGGAGGATATATAAAAAGAATGAAAGATGATGTCGAAAGAATGAAAAAACTTGAAAAAGAAAAAATACCTAAAAATATTGATTATAAACAGGTACCAAATTTAGCTTTTGAAGCTGTTGAAAAATTAAGTAAAGTAAGACCAGATTCAATTGGTCAAGCTATGAGAATTCCTGGAATTACTCCAGCTGACATAATGAATTTAACAATGTTTTTGAAAGCAAAATAGCGGCATTCCGCTATTTTGCTTTATTATAATTTTCTATAATCTTTTTAATTTCTTCTTTTTCATTTAAAAGAATTTTTACAATTTTTGGATCATAACTCTTGCCAGATTCTGATTTTATTATCATTAACGCTTCTTCAAATGTATATGCTTTTCTATAATTTTTTTCTGAAATAAGAGACATTAATCCGTCCGCAATCGATACTATTCTTCCTTCTAATGGGATTTCATCTTCATATAGTCCGTATGGATAACCACTTCCGTCCCATTTTTCATGGTGAGATATTATAATTTTTCCAATTCTATCAAAAGGATGAGTTTTTAAATCATTTAACAATATAAGTCCATATTTAGGATGGTTTTTAATTATTTTCCACTCTTGAATACTTAGCTTTTCTTTTTTTAAGATAATATTTTGAGGAATAATAATTTTTCCTAAATCATGAATTTTTGCACCAAAATATAATCCTTTTAAAGATAAATCATCTAAATTCATCCTTTTTCCCAAAAACAAGGAAATTTCTGAAATGATGAGATTATGGTTTAAATTATATTCATTAGCCTCTGATATTTTTCCAATTATGTTAAAAAGGTTTTCTAATTGGTTGTAGTAATTTTCTTTAATATTTTCTATTTCTAGAATCTTTAAGCTTAAATTGCTATATAAATTACTTAAATTCTGTTTTAATAATTCTGATTCAAAGGGTAATTCATCCATTAATCTCTTAACAACTAATTCAAAAGTTTTATGATTATATTGTTCATATAAAAGTTTTTTAAATGAAGATAAGAAATGTATAATAGCTATATTTTCTTTTTCTAACCTGTTTATTTTCTTTTTTAATAGAGTATTTTCAGAAATAACATTTTGTAAAGGTGTTTTTAAAAGATTAATTTTTTCTAAAAATAAATCAAATAAATCATCAAATTCAACTATGTTAGTTCTGAAAGCATTTAAATTTCCTTTGGTTTTTAGAATAGAATTTAATGAAATTTCTTTTATTAAAGATTTATTTAAATAAAATTTATTTATCAAAAAATGATAAATAATAAAATAATATATACTAATAATAATGAAAGTTAAAATAGTTGAATATAAGTAAACTTTAAAATAATTTATTGGGTTATTAAACGTAGTAATTTTATAAAAAGCATGCAGATTTAAAATTGGAGTTTCTGCTATATTAAAAAACTCAAAAGAACTTTTATAACCCTTCCCAATTTTATAATATTTCCCTGAATAAATATTTTTATTATATTTTTTATAAAAGTCATAATTTCCGTAAATATATTCTCCATTAATATCAGTAATATAATAATTAAAACCCAAATCTAATTTAGAAAAGGTTATATCAAAAAAAGAATCTAATTTTAATTTTAAGTAATTATTATTGTTATTATTATTAATTTTTAAAAAAATATATTTGTCCTTAATTCCTAAATAATATATATTCATATTATAAATTTTTTTTAAAAAAGAAGCATTTTTAAAGTTAGTATTTTCTATTCTAGATATAAAGGAAGGTTTAATTTTTGATGAATAATAATCTATAATACTATTTTCAAAATCATTTATAATAACATCATCTATGACTTTAATTGTTAATTTTATATTTTCATAAAATTTATCTAATTGCTCTTTTTGTTTTAAAAAAGATGATACTATAATATAGGATATAGAAAATGAAATTAAAATGATTAATATAGTAGCAAAAGTAATTACTCTCATATTTATTGTTTTCATGTTTTCACCTCATTAAATATTTCGTATATATTATATCATATAAGAAAGGGGATAAAATATGTTTTTTTATGAATTATTTGTAAGATCATTTTATGATTCAAATAATGATGGAATCGGTGATTTGATGGGAGTTACAAGAAAACTAGATTATCTAAAAAATTTAGGAGTTGATGGGATTTGGTTATTACCTATAATGCAATCGGCTGCATTCCATGGTTATACTATAATAGATTTTTATTCTATTAATCCATCTTATGGTACAATTGAAGATTTTAAGGAGTTAATAAATGAAGCGCATAAAAGAGATATAAAAATTGTGTTAGATATTCCTATTAATCATACTTCAGTAAAATGTGAATGGTTTCAAAAAGCTATAAATGGAGATGAAAAATATGAAAAATATTACGTGTGGGCAAATGAAAAAACAGATTTAAATGAAAAAAGACACTGGGATGACAGCTTAATTTGGTTTAAATATAAAGATAAATACTTTTATGGATTATTTGGATCTTCTTCACCGGATTTAAATTTTGAAAATAAAGAGTTGTGGGAAGAAATAAAAAATGTATTTAAATTTTGGATTGAATTAGGGGTGGATGGATTTCGTTTAGATGCAGCTAAACATATTTTTGATTATGATATAAAAAATATGAAATTTAAATATCAACATGAAAGAAATATTGAATTTTGGAAAGAAATAACAGATTATATAAAAAGATTAAAATCTGATGCTATTATAATTAGTGAAATATGGGATTCGCCAGAAATTGTAAAAAAATATCATGGACTTTTTGATATTGAATTTAATTTTCCATTTTCTTATTATTTAAAAGATACTATAAAATATCATGATCCAAAAATATTAGTTAAAGGAATAAAAGAAACATTAAGACATTATATGACAGGGGATTTTGAATCTATTGCAGGAAATTTTTTCGGGAACCACGATATGGAAAGATTGATGTCTGAATTTAATGAAAATATTAACATGGTAAAGATGGCTTTTAATATATTATTTACCTTACCAGGATATCCTTTTGTTTTTTACGGCGATGAATTGGGAATGCGTGGAAAAATAATAGATGTTAATTTTACTGAAGATTCTCAAGAACCAATGCAATGGTATGAATTAGGTTTTGGTATTGGACAAACAGAATGGAAAGGATGTAAATATAATCCGCCGTATTCAAATATTTCAGTTGAAGAACAATTAAAAGATAATAATTCAATTTTGAATCATGTTAAAAAATTGTCTAAATTTAGAAAGAAAACTAAGTGGATAGAAAAAGCTAAAATTTCTGAATTAAAAAATAACAGATTCGTTATAAGCTACAAATTAAAATTAAATGAAAAAAGTATTTTAGTTTATCATAATGTTAAACCTCAAAAAGCAAATATTACTTTAGATAATTATAAATCTTATCAAATTTTTGGGGGAACAGAAATAAACAAAGATATTGCACAAATTGATGGGTATTCAACTTTAATAATAGAAATTTAGCACGGAGGTGGTGCATATAAAGAAATATTTTTTAATACTAATACTATTTTTATCAGTTATTACTTATGGAGAAACTAAAGATTATTATTTTACAAATGAAACAAATATCAAATTATTTTTAATGGATTTTATGAACAGAGAATATAAACTTACAACAGGAAAAGAATTAAAACCAGAGAGAAAGATGTTATTGGCCGAAAGTATTTTATTAGCTTCGAAAGAATTTGGGATATCACCATTATTGATTACTTCTATCATGGATATAGAAACTAACTTTAGAAACGTTATAGGATCATATGGAGAAATAGGATATATGCAAATTAGGCCAGAAACAGCTAAATACATTGTAGAAATGTATTTAGAAAAATTTAAAAAATATGGATATGATAATATTAATTTAGAATGGATAAAAGATAGGTTGTTATATGATCCGAAATACAATGTTTTAGTAGGAACAGCTTATCTTTATTATTTGAAGGAGTTACATGGCGATATTACACATGCTATAGGTTGGTATAATGGTGGAGGGAATTCATATTATTTAGACAAGGTTGTATATAAGATAGCTCAAATAACAATTGAATATCCAATAATCTAACGGGAATCGTTTCTACGGTTCCCGTATTTTATATTAATTAAAAATCTTGATAATTGCACATATGTGTTCTTTTGTATGTTATAATAATAAATAGAAAAAATGAAAGAGGTGATTAGAATTTTAGTGGATGATTTAAAAAAAATAATAAATTATTCTATTAATTCTGTGCTTCCTGAAAATGCTGTTAAGGAAAATTTGAAAAGGTTAAAAATCAATGAGGAAAAATTATTTCTTCTTTCAATTGGTAAAGCTGCTTGGAGAATGGCGAAAGCAGCTAAAGAAGAATTAGGAGAAAAAATAAAGAATGGTATTGTTATTACAAAATATTTTCATAGTCAAGGAGAAATTAGTAACTTTGAAATTTATGAAGCTGGCCATCCTATCCCAGATGAAAATTCAATAAAAGCAACAAAAAGAGCATTAAAACTAGTAGAAAATTTAGATGAAGGATATGGTATATTGTTATTGATTTCTGGTGGAGGATCTGCTTTATTTGAATTGCCAGAAGATGGTATTACTTTATATGATTTACAAGATATTACTAATCAGCTATTAAAATCTGGTGCAGATATAACAGAAATAAATGCTATAAGAAAAAGACTATCCAAAGTAAAAGGGGGGAAATTTTCAGAAATTTCTAATTCAAAACAAATATATGCTTTGGTTCTTTCGGATGTTTTAGGAGATAAATTAGATAGTATTGCATCAGGACCAGTATATGTTGATAAATTTAATACTGATAATATAATAAAAATAGTAAACAAATATAATATTAAAATTTCTGAGAAAATAAAAAATATTTTAACTAAAGAAACTCCTAAAAAAATAAAAAACGCAAAACATATAATAATAGGGAGCGTTGCTACTGCTTGCAATTCAGCAATAAAAAAAGCCAAAGAATTAGGATATAATACTTTACTTTTAACCACAACATTAAATTGTGAGGCCAGAGAAGCGGGGAAATTTTTTGCAAATATTGCCAAAGAAGAATTAAAATCAAATAATCCGATAGAAAAACCTTGCGCAATAATAGCAGGCGGAGAGACAGTAGTTTCAGTTAAAGGAAATGGGTTAGGAGGACGTAATCAAGAATTGGCTTATTCTTTTGCTTTAGAAATAGAAGGATTAAAAGGATTAGCTTTTTCTTCTTTTGGAACAGATGGTACAGATGGTCCTACTGATGCTGCTGGTGGAATTGTTGATGGAAATACAATAACAAAATTAAGAAATAAAGGATTAGATCCCCACATTTTTTTAAAAAATAATGATACTTATAACGCTTTAAATGAATCTGATAGTTTATTGAAACTAGGACCTACTGGGACAAATGTAAATGATATTATTATATTATTGGTGGGTGATATCAATGAATAAGTTGGCAATTATATGGGCAACAAAAGAGAGTGAGGTTTTTGAAAAACTTATCTATCCGTATGCTTTGAATTCGAAAAAACAAAAATGGTTTGAAGAAGTTGTATTAATTATTTGGGGACCATCCCAATTAACAGCTTTAAACTATGAAAATTATATAAAAAATTTAATTAATAATGGTATAAAAGTCGAGGCATGTAAATGGTGTAGTGATCAATATAACATATCAAATAAATTATTTGATATGAATATAGATATAAAATATATGGGGAATGTTTTAAGCGATTATTTAAAGGATGATTATAAGGTTGTGAGTTTTTAATGAAAAAAATGTATATATTTTTTCTGTAGAAAAAGCTATTAATCCAATTTTTTCTAGAGATTCAGGATTTTATAATAAACCATTTTTTTAAGTATTTCTTCAAATGCAAAAAATGCTAAAATATATTATACATTGGATGGCTCTGAACCTACACCTTGAGAAAAAAATACGTATTTATATAATAAACCTATTGAGATTAAAGATATAACTTCGAAAAAGGGTATAGAATACATCAAAACATCTCCTGAATGGGAAAAACCAAAAGGAAATGTTCTTAAAGGTTTTGTTGTTAGAGCTAAAACAGTATGGAATAATATGGAAAGTGAGGTTGTGACGAAATCGTATTTTATAGGCAAAAAATATGATTTACCAGTAATATCCATCGTAGTTGATCCGGAGAAATTATTTGATTTAAATAAAGGCATATATGTGCCAGGTGTTGATTACGATGAAAACAGTGAATATTCTTCATGGAGTGGAAATTATTATAGAAGAGGTGAAGAAAGTGAAATAAAAGTTCATGTAGAATTTTTTGAAAATGGTAAGTTACAATATAAAGATAATTTAGGCATGAGAATTAGTGGAAATTTTTCAAGAATGTATCCAATGAAATCGCTTAAATTTTATGCAAGAGATAAATATGGAAAGAAAAAGATTGAATATCCAATTTTTCCAGATTTAAAAGACATGAATGGTGAAATAATAAGAGAATATGATAAATTTATGATTAGAAATGGAGGAAATGAGTTTGGGAAAATATTTTTTAAAGATGCATTTATGCAAACAGTAGTTTCAAATATGGGATTTGAAACCCAAGCATATAGACCAGCTGTTCATTTTATAAATGGAGTATATTGGGGATTAGTAAACTTAAGAGAAAGATATAGTAAAGATTATTTTAAAGAACATTATCTTACAGATGATGTATCTATTATAGAACAAACTTCTGAATTCGAAGAACATTTTGTTTTAGCTGAAGGAAGTGAAGAGGCGTTAAAGGATTTCAAAGATTTAAGAAATTTTATAATAAGTAATGATATGAGTAAAAAAAATTATGAATATGTAAAATCAAAATTAGACATTCAGAATTATATTAATTTCCATATAGCTGAAATGTTTTTTGATAACAGAGATTGGCCAGCTAATAATATGAAATTTTGGAAAAAAATAATAGTAAATATGATATTAAAGGCTATGATGGAAAATGGAGATTAGCAATTTATGATATGGATAATGGCATGTACACCATTAATTCAAATATGTTTAAGCATTCTATAGATGATCATCCGGAAGTTGAAGATCACCCAAATCCAATTTGGTCTACAATTATGTTTAAAAAGTTATTAAACAATAATGATTTTAGAGAAAAGTTTATAAATAGTTGTTTAGATAGACTGAATACAAATTTTTCATATACAAATACATCTAAAATATTTTTAAATATGTTTAAACAATATTCCCCTTATTTAAATGAACATTTAAATAGATGGAATTTAACAGATTATGAAAATTTTAAAAGTGAAGTAGAATATAATTTGTCTTTTTTGAGAAAAAGACCAGAAATTGTAAAAAAACAAATGGAAGAATATTTTAATATAAATTTAGTGAAAATGTATTTAAATGGATTTTCAGGTAAGATAAAAATAAATACAGTGGAATTTACAGAAGGCCAAATTCTTGAATATGCTAAAGAAATACCAATTACTTTGACAGCTATAGGCGAATTTAAGTATTGGTTAATAAATGGAGAAAAATTATATGAAAAAACTATAACAGTAATTCCTAAAGATAGATTAGAAATAAAACTGGTGTTTGAAGAAAATAAAAATAACTTTTTAATTCCCTTAATAACAGTTTTTATATCTTGTTTAGGAATATATTTTTTATTAAATCCTTCAAAATAGGGGGCATAATATGAAATTATTAAAATTAATAGTTTTGTTTTTATTTTTATCATCAATAGTTTTAGGAAAAACCTTAAAAGAATTAAATCCTATTTTTTCTAAAGAAGCAGGATTTTACGATACACCTTTTTATTTAGAATTATCTTCAAATGTAAAAAATGCAAAAATATATTATACTTTAGATGGTTCTGAACCTATACCTGGAGAAAAAAATACATATTTATACAATAAACCAATTGAAATAAAATCAAGAGAAAATGAAAAAAATGTTTTTTCAAATATAAAAACATCAATTTTTTGGAATCCTCCTAAAGGGTTAGTTTTCAAGGGTACTATTATTAGAGCAAGAGCTTTTTTAGGAGATAACAAAAGCAAAATAATTACAAAAACATATTTTATTGCTCCAAAAAATAAGTATTCTTTTATTGTGATTTCTGTTGTAACAGATCCTGAAAATTTATTTGATTATGAAAAGGGAATTTATGTTTTAGGTAAAACATTTGAAGAAGATAAATATAATTCAGAAGAGTTTAAAGGGAATTTTCATCAAAATGGTAAAGAATGGGAAAGAGAAGCTCATATTGAATTTTTTGAAAATGGAAATTTAGTATATGAGGATGATATGGGTATAAGAATACATGGAGGTTTTACAGCAACATTTCCGTTAAAATCATTAAGATTATATGCTAGAGATAAATATGGAAAAAAGAAAATAGAATATCCTGTTTTTCCTAATAATTTTGATGTCAATGGAAAATTAATAAAAAAATATGATAAATTGATTTTAAGAAATGGTGGAAATGATTTTGAAATTACTATTTTTAGAGATGCTTTTGTTCATGAGTTATTAAAAAATATGAATTTTGACATACAAGCATTTAGACCAGCAATTCATTTTATTAATGGTGAATATTGGGGGATAATTAATTTAAGGGAAAGATATGATGATGATTACTTAGAAGAACATTATAAGTTAAATAAAAAGGATATAGTTATTTTAGAAGCTACTGATGATCCAGAAAATAAAATACATTATGAAGTTGATGAAGGAGAAAAAGGAGATGAAAAATCTTTTTTAGAATTAAAAAGATTTATAGTGAATTACGATATGAGTATTCCTCAAAATTATGAGTATGTAAAATCTAGAATAGATATAGATAATTATATAAATTATGTAGTTTCTGAAATATATATTGATAATAGGGATTGGCCTGGAAATAACGTAAGATTATGGAGAAAAAAACAAAATTTTTCCCAAGAATATAGCCATGATGGGAAATGGAGATTCATGCTTTTTGATACCGATAATTCACTATTTCTATATGATTATAATACAATAAAGCATGCCATTGATGGAAATCCAAATGTGGTTTTTCCAAATCCAATTTGGTCAACTGAAATGTTAAAGAATCTATTAGATAATAATGATTTTAGAAATAAATTTTTAAATACCTTTATGGATCATATAAATACAACTTTTTTATATGATAACACAACAAAATTGATTGATAAATTTAAAGAATTATATATCTCTGAAATAAAAGAACATATAAATAGGTGGAATTTTCCTAAATCTTTAGAATATTGGATAGATAATGTTGAATATATGAAAGAATTTTTTAGGCAAAGACCAAAATATATAATTAAATATTTAGAAGAATATTTCAATATAAAATCAAAGTCTATTTTTTTACAAGAATTTATAGGCGGGCATATAAAAATTAATTCAGTATATTATTTTAAATCTCAAGAAATAGTTTATTTTAATAACATACCTATTCATTTGTCAGCTGTTAATGAAAATGGATATGAATTTAAATACTGGATTATTAATGGTAAAAAAGTTGAAAATAAAGATTTATTGATTAATCCTAAAAATGTGAATACTATTAAACTTGTATTTGAAAAAGAGTGATATAGTGGAATTAATAAATAAATACTATAGATATGAGTTAAAATATTTGATAAATATACATGATTATTATATTATAAAAAATAAATTAATAAATTCGATGACATTGGATCCAAATGCAGATAAAAATGGTTTTTATCATATAAGAAGTTTGTATTTTGATGATTTTTTAAATTCCGCATATTATGATAAAATAAATGGTGTAATGAACAGGTATAAATATAGAATTAGATTTTATAATCTAATTTTAGCTACAATCAAACTTGAAAAAAAGATAAAAAAAGGTAATTTTTCTACTAAAATAGATTATAGAATATTCATGGATGATTTTTATAATATTATCAATAACAATTATGAATATTTATTAGACTATAAAAATGAAATTTTAAGCGAATTTTATTTACTATTGAAATATAAAGGTTTACATCCCGTCATTATTGTTGATTATGAAAGAGAAGCATATTTTTTTGATAGTGTAAGAATTACTTTTGATAAGAATTTAAGATCTAGTAATAGAGTCAGTGATATTTTTAATAAAGATATACAAATGATAAATATTTTAGAAAATAATAAAATAATATTAGAAGTTAAATATCAAAAATTTATACCTTCTTTTATAAAAAATATTATTCAAAATTCAAGAAGCGCTATAGCTATTTCAAAATATATTTTATGTAGAAGTATATATATGTGAGGTGAATGATGAATATATTATTAAAAGATTTATACAATATTTTTTTAGAACAATTTAAGACTAATATACCATTGTCACAAATTTTGTTTTCTTTAATACTTTCTTTTTTTGAAGGATTGATAATTTATATTGTATATAAAAAAACTTATCAAGGAGTTGTATATGTAAAATCATTTAATGTTTCATTGGTAATTTTAACGTTAATAACATCTATGATAATATCAGCAATTAGTTCTAATTTTGTACTTTCTTTTGGAATGGTAGGTGCTTTAAGTATTGTTAGATTTAGAACGGCCATAAAAGATCCATTAGATACAGTTTATATGTTTTGGGCTATTTCTATAGGATTAGTAAATGGCGGCGGATTTTATTTATTAGGATTTATAGGTACTATTTTTATCTCTATAATTATTTTATTTTTAATTAAATTTCATAGATTTTCTACACCTTATTTGCTAATAATAAGTTTTAATAATATAGAAAATGAAGAAAAAATAGATAATTTTATAAAATCTAATTTTTCAAAGTACAAGGTAAGATCAAAAATAATAAATGATATAATTGAAATTACATATGAAATCAAATTAAAAGATTCAAAAATAATTAATGATTTAAAAGAAATAGCAGAAATAGAAAAAATTACCTTAATAAGTTATAGTGGTGATTATATAGAAACAGTATAACCCTTCCATATTTAGGAAGGGTTATTTTTTAATATAATTATTTTTCCTTTTGCCATTTAAAAAATATTCCTGCAAGTGGAGGCAAGGTTAAATTTATTGAATAATTTCTCCCATGAAAAGGTATTTTTTCCGTGTATAATCCTCCCATATTTCCAAGGTTGCTTCCCCAATAAATTTCAGAATCTGTATTCAATATTTCTTTATAAAATCCTTCTCTTGGAACGCCTATTCTGTAATTATATCTTACAACAGGTGTGAAATTAAAAATAGCTACAATTAATTCATCAGGATCTTTTCCTTTTCTTACAAAAGAAATAACGCTATTTTCAGCATCGTTATAATCTATCCATTCAAAACCATCAGGAGAATGATCCAATTCGTATAATGCGGGATTTTCCCTATATATTTTATTTAAATCAGTTATTAATTGTAACATTTTTTTATGTGAATCAAAATCTAATAAATTCCAATCTAATGACTTTTTACAACTCCATTCGTTAAACTGAGCAATATCATTTCCCATAAATAGAAGTTTTTTACCAGGATGTGCAAACATATATGAATAAAATAATCTTAAGTTTGCAAATTTTTGCCAATAATCTCCAGGCATTTTGTTTATCATTGATCCTTTTCCATGTACAACTTCATCATGAGATAAAACTAAGATATAATTTTCAGAATAAGCATAAACCATAGAAAAAGTTAATTCGTCTTGATGAAACTTTCTATATAAAGGATCCCGTTCAATATATCTTAAAGAATCGTTCATCCATCCCATGTTCCATTTCATTGAAAAACCTAAACCACCAAAATCAACAGGTTTAGATACACCAGGCCAAGATGTGGACTCTTCTGCGATAGTTAAAATACCTGGGAAATATTGGTGAGTTACAGTATTAAAATATTTTAAAAATTCAATTGCTTCAAGATTTTCTCTCCCCCCATATACATTTGGTACCCATTCTCCATCTTTTCTACTAAAATCTAAATATAACATAGAGGCTACCGCATCAACTCTTAGCCCATCAATATGAAATTTATCTAACCAATAAAGAGCATTAGAAATTAAAAAGTTTTTTACTTCATTTCTCCCATAATTAAAAATATAAGTTCCCCAATCAGGATGTTCTCCAAGGCGTGGATCCATATGCTCATATAAAGCAGTGCCATCAAATTTGCCAAGCCCGTGAGCATCTTTTGGGAAATGGCCTGGAACCCAATCCAAAATTACACCTATATTATTTTGATGCATATAATCTACAAAATACATAAAGTCTTCAGGTTTTCCATATCTACTTGTAGGAGAAAAATATCCAGTAACTTGATATCCCCATGATTCATCTAAAGGATGTTCCAAGATTGGTAATATTTCAATATGAGTGTATTTGTGTTTTTTTACATAATCAACTAATTCATGTGCTAATTCCCTATAATTCATAAATTCATCATCATTTTTCTTTTTCCAGGATCCTAAATGTACTTCATATATGGAAATAGGTTTTTCAAACCAATTAGTTTCTCTTCTTTTTTTCATCCATTTATTATCTTTCCATTCATATTTTTTGTGAAAATCATAAACAATTGAAGCGTTTTTGGGTCTTAATTCAGTATAAAATGCATATGGATCAGCTTTTACCAAAAGCTCATTATTTTTTGTCTTTATTTCAAATTTATAAATATCCCCTTCTTGAACAAGAGGAATAAATATTTCCCATACCCCAGAAGATCCTAAAACTCTCATTTGGTGTACTCTTCCATCCCAATTATTAAAATTTCCTATTACACTTACCCTTTTTGCGTTAGGAGCCCATACAGCAAAATATGTACCTTTAGTTCCATCAATTTCCATTGGATGAGCTCCCAATTTTTCATATATTTTATGATTGTTTCCTTCATTAAAGAGATATAAGTCGTAATCAGTTAAGATTGGTAAGAAACTATAGGGGTCTCTTGAACTCCATATATTTCCTTCTTTATCGGTATATATAAACTCATATTTGAAAAAAGTCTTTCTTTTTAAAACTCTTTCAAATAAACCATCAGGATGAATTTTCTTCATTTTATATTTTCTTTTTGTTTTAGTGTCTAGATTCACAATTTCAATATTTTCTGCGAAAGGATGAAATGTTCTAATAACAACTTCATTTTCTTTTAATTTATGAATTCCTAATATTGAAAAGGGATCATGATGTTCGGCATTAACAATTTTTATCATTTCTTCATTTAGCATTGTACTCACGTCTCCACCCCCTATGTTTATATAAAAAAAAAGAGATTTTTAAAGTTTATCGCTTTTATTTAATTATAACATAATTTTTTTCTCTGTCAAGAGGAATAATTACTCTTTTAGTATAAATTATATATTAAAGAAAGAAATATAATAAAAGGATAGTTTGCTGAAGGTAGAACGAAGCTGAAAATAATTTAATATTCAATATATTTAATTATTTTTTGATATAACATATCTAGATAAATTACAGCATATAGTATAGATCCTCTAATAGTAATTAAATCCCAATCAGAAAAATATGTTTCTTCATTTCTTTTATTACCTAAATAAAAATAAGAAATTAAATCAAAATTTCTTTCACCTATGTTTTCATCACCAATGTTTGGTATTTCAAGAAAGTTTGCGTCAATAAGAATATGAGTTAAACCAAATGATAAAGCATATATATTACCATTATTATCTAATTCAGCTCTAAAGGATCCAGGGAAAAATCTAGATTCTTTCATTATTATAGACAAAATTAATTCTATTGGTATATGATTTAATTTAATAATATTTGGATACAATTCAGAAGATGTATAATGTAATCTTTTTAATTCAATATTTGAATTAACATAAGTATATACTATATCAACTAAAAATTCAGAATATTTTTTTATATCAGAATCATTTAAAGCCTTATCTTTATAAAAGTAATCAAACCATTGTTTGAAGGTTGAAGATGAGAAATAGTATTCTTTTATCTTTTTATATACTCTATCTACTAAGAAATTTCGTTTTTCAAATAAATCAATTATTTTGGGGTTTAAATAAAAAAAATTTATATCAGAATTTACTGGTATTTTTTCATCAAAGTAATCTATTAAAAATACTTCTGAAGAATTATTATTAAAATGATTTTCTGTTATATTTTTTATATAATTTTTAATATCTGGATCATAATGTGGATCATTATCTATATTTTTTGTTTTAATAGTGTTATTTATTTCACCAGTAAAATATTTATAAAACTCTAATACATCATCATCATATTTATAATTAATATCGTTAGATAATTCTTTTAGTTCTTCAAAATTATAATTTCCACCCTTATTGTAACCAGTAGCAATTAAACGAATTAACAAATTTTTCTGATTATTTGTTAAATCAGAAAAATTTGTATCTTCTATTATATTATTATTTTTAATGCATGAAGACAAAATAATAATTACAAAAAAAAATATTAAAATTAATTTCATTTTCATAATATCATTCCTTATATAAAATAGGATCATTAATTCTTATTTTTTTAAATATTCCTTAAATATTTCTATTTTTTTTTTATCAATTTTTTTAATATCACCTGGGTTTTTAACTTCATCAATTGTCCAAGGACCAAATTTTATTCTTTTTAATTTCATTACATTATATCCTAAAGATTTAAACATTAATCTAATCTGTCTTTTTTTACCCTCATGTATACTTAAAGTAATTTCAGAATATTTTCCTTTTTTTTGAACTTTCTCAATTCTTGCAGGTTGAGTTTTATATCCGCCTTCAATTATAATTCCTTCTTCTAATTTTTTTAAATCTTCCTTTTTTATAAATTTATTTAATAATACTTTATATGTCTTATATATTTTATGCTTAGGATGTAATAATAAATTAGCTAAATCCCCATCATTAGTTAATAACATTAATCCAGAAGTGTTATAGTCTAATCTCCCAACATGAAAAACTTTTTCCTTTATTTTTGATTCAATTAGATCTGATATGGTTTTCCTTCCTCTATCATCTTTTAAGGCAGATAAATATCCCACCGGTTTGTGGATTAAATAATATACATAATTATTGATTTTAGTTAGAAATTTTTTAACCAATATTTTTTCCCCATGAATTTCGATTATATCTTCTTCAACAATTTTAAACCAAGGTTCTCTTATAATTTCACCATTAACTTTCACTTTTCCTGAAATAATTAAATTACCTATTTCTCTCCTTGAGCCTTTACCTATTTTCTGAAGAAATGTTTGAAGCTTTATCAATTTTAGCACCTCTTAATTCATTTATAGTTTTTTCTGGTAATAATTCAAAAAATATTTCTGATAAATCATATAAATATCTATTTTTTGAATTTTCTTTTCTTCTTTTTATTATTAATCCCATTTCTAATAATTTTTTTATTTGGTGGTAAGATGATTTTCCTCTAGATTTTTCTATTTCTGTAGTAGATGATGGACCGTTTAACAATAATATAGCTAATATTTCAAATTGTGATTCAGTTAAAGAAAAAACTCTAGGTTTAGGATTTAAAATAGATTTAATTTCATTTTTTATTGTAAATCTATATTTTCCTTCAAAGTTTTCTAATTCTATACCATGTATTTCAGAATTATAATGTTCCCATATTTTTATAAGAACAGAATTTATTTTTTCTTCTGTTTCGTTTAATTTTTCAGCTATTTCTTTTGCAGAAAAACCATTAGTTTTTGAAAAAAGCATTGCTTCTATAATAGGCATAAGATGCTTATCCTGCACTTGTTGACACCTCTTCATTGTTTTTTATAAATTCGTAGTTTTCATTAATGATATGTAAACCATTTCTTACCAAAACTAATGATGCGAGAAAATATACTATAAAAGTTAGTCTTCTCTTGTCAGATATAATATATAAATCTTTTAAAGTAAATCTATCTTTGTTTTTTAGTTTTTCGATAGCTTCTTCTACAGTAAATCCTTCTCTTAATATTTCTAATTTTTGCTGTATTTGGATATAGTCTTGCATATAAAGTTCTAATTGTTCATATATTTTATTTTTATCAAATCGTGATGATTTTATTTTTACAGGTTTCTTGGTAGAATTTTTTCCAAAATCTTTTTGTAATTTTTCGATAGCTTCTTTTATTTTTTCATAATCTTCAATAATATTATAAAGTGTATTTCTCTCTCGGGTAAATTCTTTATCCTCTTCTGAACGCGGTAATAGTTCTTTGGATTTTAATAATGTTAAGTAAGAAGCAATTCTTAAAAATTCTCCAATATCATCAAGATTATCAAAATTTTTTTCAATATAGTTATTGAATATATCAGCAATTTTTGAGACAGATAATAATTTAACAGGTATTTTTTTTTCTTTAATAAGCTGAACTAAAACCTCAAAAGGGCCAGAAAATATATCTAATTCAATTTTTAAATCTGAAAACATAATTTTTCACCACCTAAGATTCATAGCCTCCCGAACTTCTTCTAAAGTTTTTTTAGCAACATAAGAGGCTTTTTTATTTCCTTCGTGGATAACATTTAAAACATCAGTATCAGAAATTTTTGCATATTTTTCCCAAATTGGTTTTAATTGTTCTTCCATGTTTTTTAATAAAACCTTTTTACACTGAACACAGCCTATTTCAGCATTTTTACAACCATTTACTACCCAATTTAGTTCTTCTTCATTATGCGTAAATGCTTTATGATAATCCCAAACTGGACATTTTTCAGGATCTCCTGGGTCAGTTCTTCTCATTCTAGCAGGATCTGTCATCATAGGCATAATCTTTTTCTTTAAACTGTCTGAATTTTCATCTATCATTATAATATTCCCATAACTTTTAGACATTTTCCTTCCATCAGTTCCAGGCAATTTGGGAATTCTTGTTATAATTGGTTCGGGTTCAGGAAAAACTTCTTTATACAAATTATTAAATCTTCTAGCTATTTCTCTGCTTAGTTCAATATGATAAACCTGATCTTCACCAACAGGTACTCCGGTAGCTTTATATATTAAAATATCAGCTGTTTGTAAAACAGGGTAAGTTAAAAATCCTGCTGTAGATAAATCTCTGTTTGATAAATTTTCTTTTAATTCTTTGTAGGTAGGAATTCTTTCTAAACGACTTACAGAAACAAGCATATTAAATAATAAATATAGTTCAGCATGTTCTTTAATTGCAGATTGTACAAAAACAACAGATTTTTCAGGATCAATTCCAGCCGCTAAATATCCTCTGACTATATCAAGAGTAGATTGATATATTTTATCGCTTTCTTCTTTATGAGTAGTTAAAGCGTGCCAATCAGCAACAAAAAAATAAGTTTCATGACCATCATCTTGAAGTTTTTTCCAATCTTCTAAAACTAAAATATGCCCTAAATGTAATTTTCCTGTTGCACGCATACCACTTAATATTCTCACTTAAATTCCTCCTTTATCTTTATACTTTTTACTTTTTATATTTTAACACATTTTATAGTATATCTGATTAAGATTATACCATCATTACTAGATTATACAATAAATTTAAAATTTGACATTAGTTATAAAATGCTTTATAATAAAGATGCAATTAAATTATTTGATTAAATTTATTTTGAGGAGGTATTTAAATGTCAGAAAAATCGCAAAGAAGAGGTTCAACAAATTTCATTATAATAGCATTAATATTTATAGCAGGAATTAGTGTAATAAATATTTTTATGGCGAAAAATGCTAGAGTTGATTTTGACATAGTGAAAAATGATAATTATTATTATATTCAGGACAATGAAAATGTTATTATGTTATCTGAAGTTAGTGTACAAGCTAAAGATGAGAAATCATATAATAATTTATTATCCAGTTATAAAAAACCAGATTCAGAAAAACGAAAAGTATATGAAGATTTTATAAATAATTTAACAAAAAAAACTGGGAGACAATTTGAATTAATAAGTGTCCAATCCACAGTTTCAGTAAGTGATGGTTATATAATAAATGTAATAGAAAAATCTCAAATTAAAGGCTTTGTACAAAAACTTGATGGCAATAAATACGAATTTTCTTTGCCGGATCAAAAAATTAATTTAAATAATGCTACTTTATATATTTATAAACCTGAAAATTGGGAATTTATTGAAGTTATTCCAAATCCTAGTGAAATTAATGAAAATTATTTATTATGGAAAAATACAGGAGAAATACAATTTCCTAAAATTACTCTAGAAAGGAAATGAAAATGGTAACTTTTATTATTTTTATATGGTTAATTATTTTATCAATAGTTTCATTAATTAATCTTTCTTTATTAATATCCTTATGGAGAAAATTTAATAATTTTTCTATATCAATTGATTCATCGATAGAAGATCAATCTAATACTTTGCTTGCTAGATTTCAAAAAATAACTTCTTCAAGGCTACGAGCGTTAGATAACAAGATAGAAATTTTAGATCAATTGATAAAAGATGCAGATGAAGCATATATGAAATCTTTTTCAATGCTAACAGATTTAGAAAAGAAAAATGATGAGTTAAAAAGAATTAAAACATTTGAAAGAGTAAAAAAAGAAAAGTCACATTTTTCGTCAGTTGATTCTGAGAAAATAGAAATTCCAGAGCCAATAAATCGTAAAGAAAAGAAAAATGTGAGGAATGAATATTATTATCTTCAAAATAGTTTTAAAAATTCAAATTCTTCAGATATTCAAAATGAATCAAAAGAAGAAAAAAATAAAAGTCCTGAACAAATCTTAAAAGAAAAAATTATCGAATATTATAATAAAGGTATGAGCATAAATGAAATAGCAAAAATGTTAGATAAGGGGTCTGGTGAAATAAAATTAATAATAGATTTATATTATAAAAATCATAATTAATAAAAAATTTTTAATAAAATATAATAGTAGAATAATGCGTGTAACAACTAATGTTGCTGCTTTTTATAATGTGGGGTGAGATAATGCTTTATTTAATATTAATATCATTTATATTTGGTTTTATTTTAGGAATAGGAAAAAAATTAAAAATTTTAAAAAAATGGAATATTGTTACTATTATAACAGTGTTATTGTTATTCTTTATGGGTTTTGAACTAGGTTCAGATAAAAATCTTATAAAACAACTTTCTGAAATAGGTTATCTTTCATTTATAATAGCATTTTTTGCAATTATAGGTAGTGCATTATTACCAACTATTTATGAGAAACTTTTTTTAAATCGAGATGATGAAAAATGATATTATTAATATCTTCTGTAGTTGCTGGTATAATAAGCGGATATTTTATTAATATTAATATTCCTGATAACTTAATTACACTATTGCTTATGGCACTTGTTTTTTCTGTAGGTGTTGATATAGGCTCAGAAGAAAAAATTCTTTTAAAATTAAAAATCAGTTTAAAAATAATTTTTATTCAATCGTTCTTAGTAATTATAGGGAGTCTTGTTTTTGGAGGTTTCGTTTCGTTTTTTACACAATTAAATTTTAAAGAAGCCATGGGAGCAGCTGCGGGAATGGGATGGTATTCACTTTCAGGTGTTATGATAAGTTCAATATATTCTCCATTTCTTGGTGCTGTAGCTTTTTTATCGAATGTTTTTAGGGAAATTTTGGGAATTCTTTTTATACCACTATATGTTAAAATTTCTCAACATGGAGCTATTGGAATAGCAGGGGCTCCATCAATGGATACACTTCTTGGAATAGTTTCTAAGAGCGTAAATAGAGATAAAGTACTTATAAGTTTTGGTCAGGGAGTAATACTTTCTGTTGTAATTCCAATTTTAATTACACTTATTTTTTAAATCAAAAATCCTTTTATAATATTACAATATAAGTGAGATTTTTCCAAAAATGCTGCATGTCCTGCATTTTCTATAACAATCAAATCAAAATTTATTAATTTTTCATTTATATATTTCATGTCTGCAATAGGAGTTAAAATATCTTCTTCTGCTGCGATTAGTAATGTTTCATTTTTAATTTTTTCCAATTCGTCACTTATATCAAAATTTATATTAGATGATGCTAATCTATAGAAACTATCAAACCACTCTTTAGTTAATAATTCTTTGAATAATTTTCTTCTATTCATTAACCATTTTAAATTATCATTATAAAATGTTTTCGAGTAAATATAAGGTAAAGCCAAATCAAAAAATTTTTCTCCATCATACATTTTAGCAGCTATTTTCCATGATTCTCCAATCGAAGCTAAAAAGTTATCAACTTTATAAGTAGTATTAGATAAAATTAACTTTTTAATATATTGTGGAAATTTTAAAGCAAATAATTCAGCAACTTGACCGCCATAAGATAAACCTAATAAATTTACACTTTCTAAATTTAGGTGTTTAATGAGATGATATAAATCTTCTACATGAATGGAAATATTATATCCTTCTTTCAACTTACTTGATTTTCCCTGATCCCTTATATCATATACTATTACTTTAAAATATTTTTTTAAAACTTCTACATGTTCCTTCCAGCTTATAGTACTCATCATTATTCCGTTTAATAGTATTAATGGTTCTCCATCTCCACGAACCTCGTAATAAATACCTGATTTATCAAACATGTGAATCACCTCTCATTTTTTTAAATATTATATCGTAAAAATTAAATATTTACAAAATAGAAATATTGCAATTTTTATATGTAAAATCAAATATTTTGCTTAGATTACAAATAATAAAACGTAAACTAACATAAATATATTTTTTATTATTTGTAAAAAGAGTTAAAATGAGAAGTGATTCATAATTTATGAGAAGTGATTCATATTAAAAGGAGGACAAGATAATGAGATTAGAGGGTAAAGTATGCATAGTAACAGGAGGAGCAAGAGGGATAGGAAGAGCAATGGTAGAAAAATTTGCAAAAGAAGGAGCAAAAAAAGTATATGCATGTGATTTAAATGAAGAAGCATTAAAAGAAATAGAAGAAAAATATAATAATGTAAAAGGATATAAATTAGATGTAACAGATAGAGAAGGA